>SSHD01000131.1 GCA_008017255.1 Acinetobacter sp. | reverse complement strand
GATTTGGATAAAACCAATCAACAAATCATCAGTTTTGAGGAAAACGAATTTTTAAAAGGAATTGAGTTTTTAAATTCCTTATATCAGTATATTATTCAAAAACAATGTATAGAAATTTATTATAAAAACTCGTAGTGCATTATTAAATTAAAGATACTTTAATTTTGTTCATTTTTCTATTAAAAACAAAAACATTTACAAATTGAATAAAAGTTAGAGCAGTAATTTTACTTAAGATTCTGGTTTTAAAACCATTAAATGATTTCGCATAATTATTTCTGATTTTAAATTGGTCACAAAGTTGAGAAATCGAAGATTCGACGTAGTCAAAATAGCGTTTCGATTCTCTTTCTTGATTTTCTAAAAATATATTTCTGCTTGTGATAATTTTTTTGGTTGCTTCTCATAGGTGTATCTAATTTTATATTTGCATAATTGAACAAATCTGTTTGTACTTGAGTTGATAAATAACCTCTATCTCCGATTAATGTGCAATTGTTCATTTGATGCTTTATGTCTTGCAAAAAATGGATGTCATGAATGCTTGCAGTAGAAATATCAAAACTTTGAAATATTCCTGAAACAGAACATATAGCGTGTAATTTGTAACCATAATAATAACTCGATTGAGAAGCGCAATATCCTTTGCTTGGAAATGAAAACTCATCTTCTTTACAGATTTTAGAGCGGTTTGCTCTTGCGTTTTTGCAAATTTCTAAAGGCATTGAATCTACAATAAAAATGCTTTCAATATCATGAAATCTATCAACCATAATCTTTCTGATATTTTCCATATGCAAGAAGAGTTTTCTTTTCCTGCGATTATAAACACTTCTTTCTATCATTCCATTTAGTTTTGAATTTGAAAGATATCTAAATAACTGATATTCTGAATCTATTGATAAATATTCTGCAGAAATATTTATGGCGATAAGTTCTAAATCACTCAATTTTGGTTTAATAGGTTTAAAATAAAAATTTTCATTTAAGGTTAATTTTCTTAATTCATTTAAAATAAAATCGTAAATTGCATCTAGGTTATTCATAGTGTATTTGATTGGTAATCAATACAATATACGACTTTTTTTCGTATTGTGAATAACCTTTTTATAATGCACTACGAGTTATAATTGATCTATTATATTTAACGACTAAATCAAACTGAGATGGATTGGAATAGCAATGTTATCAAAAGCCTTTGGCCTTCCACTATAAATAACCGCGAGAGCAAGGAACAGCTTGCCGCTGAAATTGCTGATAAAGTGAAAAACGGAGATATCATAGGTGTAGGATCTGGCTCGACGTCATATGTAGCATTATTAGCTATTGCTCAAAAGATCAAGAGTGATAATCTTATAATAAAGGCTATACCGACCTCTATTGAAATGGCTCTTACATGCAAATATTTAGATATTCCCATCACCACTCTAAATGAACACATCCCAAATTGGAGTTTTGATGGTGCTGATGAAGTTGACAAGAACAAGCATTTGATTAAAGGCCGGGGTGGTGCTATGTTCAAAGAGAAACTGATAATGAGCGTAAGCAAAAGCAATTACATTATTGTTGATAACAGTAAATTAGTGGAAAGACTCGGTCATAATTTCCCTGTGCCCGTGGAGGTTTACCCACCCGCATTGATGTGTGTAGAATCAAAACTAATAAAGCTTGGTGCAGCTGAAATCTCCCTTAGACCCGCCCAAGGTAAGGACGGGCCGGTAATATCAGAAAATGGCAATCTAATACTTGACGTAAGGTTTGAAAATATAGGCGAGAATATGGAAAAAGAAATCAAGTCTATAACTGGTGTCATAGAAAGCGGACTTTTTCAGAATCATGAGGCAGATATTATCGTCGCTAGATAATAAGCCGATTTAAAATCACAATCCTTACCAAGCACAGCCTAAACCTCTGGCCTGCACACTCCTTTTCATCAAGGAAGATTCTAAGCATTTTTCTTGTCCCAAGCAGTTTAACTTTCTCACCAAATTGGTCGAAGCCTTCGTACGGCTGGGTGGGAAATTTCTAGTTGATTTAATTTCGATATAAATTGTAAGGAATTTGTTCCTCGGTAGACTAAGCTCATAAAACTTAATAAAATATAATTATGAAAGACCTACTTAGTTTGAAAACCTCTATGAATGAGGAAATCGAAAATGCATTAAATCACCAAATAAAAACAGAAGCTCATGCTTCATCTACTTATTTATCAATGTCCACATGGTGCGGAGAGAATGGATACGATAATAGCGCAGGCTTCTTTGCTAACCAAGCTGAAGAAGAGCGGACACACATGCTGAAGTTATTCAAATATATAAATGATCGTGGCGGTAGCGCAGTATCTCCTGAGATTACGAATATCCCTGCCGAATTTTACTCATTTCGGGATTTGTTCGAACAAACACTTCGGATGGAGATGCACGTAACACAGCTGTTTAATGATATGGCAGAAAAGTGCATCAGGCAAAAAGACTTCGTCACCTTTCAATTCATACAATGGTTTTTAGAAGAACAGATTCAAGAGGAATATGTAGCGAGGCGTATTCTTGAGTTATTTGATATAATTGGTGAAGAAGGAATCGGCCGTTGGGAGATTGACAAACAGGTGCAAATGGTTAAATACGAAAGTTAGTCTCAAAAGTCAGGATTATGAAAACAGCAACAGCGATACTTTCTATTTTTACTTTGACTTCCGTTGTCAGATACGGGCTTGTTTTAATCTTAATCAGCATAGGGTTGCTGAAATTTACAAAGCATGAAGCAGACGCCATTAGGCCATTGGCAGAAAATAGTCCTTTTTTCTCGTGGACATTTACATTTTTAAGCACAAGGATGTTCTCAAATGCTACTGGGATAATAGAGATAACTTTGGGCACCTTAATCGCTTTACGTCCATTATCACCAAACTTATCTGCCTTGGGCAGCGTTGGTTCTGTTATTACTTTTCTAATAATCCTATCGTTTATAGTATCAAGTCCAATGCATACTGACAAAGGTCTATCAATACCGTTCATACCCTTTTCACTTGGGCATTTTTTTGTGCTACATTTTGCACTATTGGGGGCGTCTGTATGGACTGCATACGAGGCATTAACAGTTGCTACGAAATAGTCACCTACTGTAGTTAGATCCTATATAAACAAATATTAATACGGAGATTATGAAAGAAAATACAAAAATTAAAACAAAAAATAATTCCGAAAATCAATTGGTCATTACATTAATAGTAGCGGGTGCTCTTTTGATGTTTGCAACACCGTGGATTTTTTCTGTAATGAGTGTTAACGATTTTAAAAACGTAGGGCAAGTTGGTTCTGCCTTTTGGGATGTTGCAGCGCCCATTGCACAATTGGTAGGTATTATTTTACTTTATCTGGCTTTGCGTGAAAGAAGGACCGCAAATAATATTGTGCAGATGCAAGTGGATGCTAAGAGTCGAAGAGAAATCCAGGAGCGTAGCGTTAAGCACCTTCATGAATTATACACATTACTGGAAAATAATATTAGCAATTTCAGCTACGAAAGCAAGTTCGACACTGATAGTAAGATAAAAGTGTTACAGGGCAAAAGGGCTATTCGATGTTTTATTAATGATATTGAGGAGATGAATATTGATTTGCACGATAATGATTTGTTGTTGCAAAAAGATGGGGTACGAGAAATATTAAGTATATTAAGGATAGCCGAACATATATTTGAGAAGATTAAAGAAGCTGATATCGAAGAAGCTGATAAAAACTTTTATCTGAATATAATGAAACACGAGCTCACTTTCAGTATATTTCCGTATACGGATCTGGATGAATCTGCCAATTTAAAACTAGAGATTTGCGAAGAGTGTAATGAGCCACATGGCAATTATCCTCCCTTGATTTTTGATAAAATGCAACAGTTAAAAAGACATTTTCTTGCTGATTAATTAATGCCCGTCCCGCTTTGCTTTTCTGTAATGAAGCCAATACTATCTTCAAAAATACTTTATTGAATCTTTGGCTTTAAATTGTGAATAGTCATCTCCCTCAATATGATCCTATTCTACACATAATGTTTTTTAAGTGCTAGCCGCCCTTGGCATTCGCTAATGAATGCTAAGGGCGCTCATATTTAAGGATGTCACCCCTAAACATATACTACCAAAATATACAGTTGTGATTGCTTTGCGAAATTTGTGTAAGACCTATTTATCTCCAACAGCTAAGCCATTGAAATACACTCATTCACTAATTGATACTTGCTTGGGATTACGTAGAGGAATTAAACCTATTTAAATTGTAAGGAGTTTTAGACTTCGTCGACTAAAATTAATAAAGATGAACTTGATAACAAATTCATTTGTTATCAAGTTCATCATAACAGTCGTATAATTCAGCATCAAATAATTAGATAAAGATATGATCCGGACAGAAAAAACATTATCAGAGGTAATGGCATTGCTAAGCAGCCAAGGGTACACTGAGGACTATAATTTATTGCAATTAAGAGGCTCCAGAGATAATCAGAGCAACGAGATTGATTTTGCTAATCTCGTCATTGATAAGATCTATCGCTTTTCTGGTCAGAACGATGCGGCGGACGAAGCTATTCTTTATTCAATAAGTAATCTAAAAAACGGACTCAAGGGCCTTTTTGTTAACGGTTATGGAATCTACACAGATGAAGAAGCATCTACAATCATAGAAAAGATTTCATTAAATACTCTTGATTATGCGAATCACGAGTAGGCATTCAACAATATCGCGTTTAGCATTTTTTTGTGGGTTAAAATAATTTGTAAGGAAACCTATACTAACTATACTAAGCATATAGAAAGGGATTAAAGCTCTCTTTAACGAAATATTTCGATAACAATTTAAAACAATGTATTATGAAAACGATTAGCAACAACACAGAATTCGAACAAATTATCTCTGGTGACAAACCAGTAATCCTTGACTTTTATGCAGAATGGTGTGGACCATGCAGAGCATTATTACCTGTTTTGGAATCAGCTAGCAATGATTATGGTGAAGATATCGTAGTTGCAAAAATTAACGTTGATGAGAATCCGGAGCTGGCAACGAAGTTTAGCGTTAGAAGTATTCCAGCTGTATTCCTAATGAAAAATAACTCCGTGGTTGATAAATTTACTGGTGTTCAAAGTAGAACTGAAATTGATAAGAGGATCGATAATTTGATTGCCGCAAAGGCTGAAACACTTAACTAGTATCAAATTCAAAGCTACAGAGGAAAAGTCAGCATTAAATTGTCTTTCGTTTTAGTGCTGACTTAATTCTTCAACATTGAATTAATCTTACATTAAAACACTTAAGAATAGGTGGTAAAAATGGAAAAGAAAAATATAACATTAGGAGGAGGCTGTTTTTGGTGTACCGAAGCCATTTTCAGAGACACGAAAGGAGTATTGGAGGTGAAAAGTGGCTTTAGTGGTGGATTTATTAAAAATCCTGCATACAGGGAAGTACGTACTGGAAGGACTGGTCATGCAGAAGTAATTCAAGTTAGTTATGACACAGAGAAAATTAGTTTGCATGAACTTTTAATTATTCATATGATGACTCATGACCCTACAACTGTAGAGCAACAGGGCGCTGACAAGGGTAATCAATATCGCAGTATTATTTTTTATGGAAATGAAGAAGAAAAAGTAATAGCTGAAAAAGTGATCGAAAACATAAGGAGTTGTTATGCCAACCCTATTGTTACAGAATTGAAGCCATTTGAGGTGTTTTACGCGGCCGAAGAAGCTCACCAAAATTATTATGAAGAAAATCCAGAGGCAGCATACTGTCAAATGGTTATCACTCCTAAATTAGCTAAATATCGTCAGGGACGAACTAACTATCTGTCTAATCTTTAACACACTGTACTCGCCATTTCAATAGAACTGTTTCAATTTTCAGGCGTCAAAAAAAATTGTAAGGTTCATCAAATATCTTCGACTAAACTGTAAGTGATTGAGAAGAATAAAGGGAGCTAATAGTAAAGTATCATAAATCTTAAACGGAGTAAAATGGACAAGGTAACCGCAGAAGAATATCAACAAAACCCAGGACGATATGAACTCGTTTCTGGTCACGAAGAAGGAGCTCCTACATGCCCTTACGGAAATATTCAACAATGGGTGGGATATGATAAAAAAACGAAAAAATTTATCCGGTTTACTAAGTCCGTATTTAAGCAGCTTATTGCACAAAAAGAAAATGAAAAAAGATAAATATATGAACACGGTAAGAATCATATTAGTCACATTGCTTTGCCAAATTGTTTTAACGAGTTGTAGTAATAGTTCAGGTCGGCAAGCTTCAATAGAAAAAACCGCTACCATCGAAACTTCTGGTGTTAGCGATAGCTTAAGCGTCATTTATTTCGCAGGCGGTTGTTTTTGGGGAACTGAGCATTTCTTTAAACAGGTAACCGGGGTGACCGCGACCGAGGTCGGATTTGCCAATGGTCATACTGAAAATCCAACTTACAAGGAAGTTGTTAAAAAAAAGACTGGATTTTCGGAGACTGTAAAGGTCATTTATGATCCACAAAAGGTTGACCTGAAACTCCTGTTAGATCTGTATTTTTTAACAATTGATCCCACTAGCGTTAACAAGCAAGGAAACGATATTGGCGATCAGTATCGCACGGGCATCTACTACACGTCAGATAAACAATTACCTTTTATAAATGCTAGGTTAAAAACAGAGGCAAAGAAACATGTTCGGCCTGTTGTGGTAGAAGTTACTCCTCTGAAAAAATATTATAAGGCGGAAGATTATCATCAAGATTACCTTGAAAATAATCCCGGCGGATATTGCCATATTAATCCGGAGTTATTTAAGGTGGCGAAAAATGCTAATAAAAAGAATGATCAATAAATTTTAACATAAAACATAAAGTTATGCTTAATTGGAATAATGTAATCGCATTTGCCACTAATGGCAATCCCGCACCCGACAGAAGGGTAGAAAAATCTGAAGAAGAATGGAAAGCGCAACTTACCGCTGAACAATTCTACGTAACACGTAAACACGGAACAGAGGCATCCTTCAGTCATGACCTTTGCAGAAGCTATGACCCAGGATTATATTCCTGTGTTTGTTGTAACACTTTGTTATTTGATTCTACTGAAAAATTTGACTCTGGAACAGGGTGGCCAAGTTTTACTCAGCCTGTCAAAGAAAATGGTGTGAAATATATTAAAGATGGCTCATTTGGTATGGTTAGAATCGAAGCTCAATGCAATGTTTGTGATGCACATTTAGGTCACGTTTTTCCAGATGGTCCAGCTCCAAGCGGTCTTCGCTACTGCATGAATGGTGAAGCATTGACAAAAGAACTAACCAAAGAAGGCAGCAATTAAACAGAATCTGTTTAGGTTTAAAGAAACTATCGGTTTAAATATTTGAGAAACTGGACGACTTGAAACTGGAGAAACCTTTTTTAAGATCGTTCAGTTTTTGTTGGTTTACATACAAACCTAATATTAAATTTGAAACAAATGAATAGTGTAAAATTTGAAAACATCCGTTTTAATCCTGACTCGACCCCATTCCATAAACTTGCAGAACAGATGGCTGACGCTTTTGGATACAAGGCAGTGTTGGTTACTGATAAAAAACTTGCTCAACTTATTCGTTTACGGATAGCGCAAAGAAATGAGTGTGCATATTGCATTATCTTACATGCCCAAGTTGCGCGAGATATTGGCATTCCATATCCTAAAATAGACAATATATCATCTTGGTGGAATAGCCAACTATTTACGGAAAAAGAGAAAGTTACATTAGCCTATAGTGATATACTGACCATTGGCACTCACAAAAGGTTTCAAAAATATCACGAAGCAATGTGTGAGTATTTCTCAGCAGAGGAAATAGCTGAAATAGCTGCTATCGTAATCAATATGAACGTTTGGACGCGTCTCAAACTAGCGCAGGGTCAATTACCTATCTACGATGAATAAAAAGATAGAAAATATAGGATTGGGAACGGCTGCCATAGGGAGGCCGCATTACATAAACCTCCGCCATGGAACGCCTATTGAAAATACATCACTGTCTGAGTTTAGAAGAGGTGGCATCAGCATTCTTGAGGATGCTTATCATAAAGGAGTCCGGTTTTTCGATGCTTCTCCTGGTTACGGTTTGATTGAATCACTCTTGATAGAGTGGCTGCAACAGAAGAGTGATCCGGATATTGCCATTGCAACGAAATGGGGACTTAGTTATTTGGCAAATTTTGATAAAAATGCGAAAGTGCATGAGTTAAAAGAGCATTCAATTAAAAAACTAAATTTCCAATGGGAATTTTCTAAAAAATTATTGCCTTATTTAAAGATTTATCAAATACATTCAGCAACATTGGAAACTGGCGTCCTAAATAACCAAGACATATTGCGGCGCTTACATGAGATTAAAAAAGAATACAATCTTGTCATCGGGCTAACGACCACCGGAGCAAACCAAGGTGAGGTGCTCGACAAGGCTTTAGAAATCGAGATAGAAAATGAACCCTTATTTAATTCTTTTCAGTGTACTTACAACATTATGGAACAGTCTATCATACCTTATAAGGCAATCTTCCAAGGTGGAAATAGACAGTTGATAATCAAAGAGTCTTTGGCAAATGGGCGTTTGATACCCAATCCTGCCTTTGTTAAACATAAATCCTTATATAGCCAAATAACTTCCCTTTCGGCTAAATATAATGTCACAGCAGATGCATTAGCTATGAGGTTTTGTTTAGATAGTTTTCCTGAATCCATTTGTTTGAGTGGTGCCAGCAGCACTGAACAGCTTCACTCTAACCTCACAGCAAAAACTTTTAAACTCCAACAAGATGACCTGCAATTATTAAGCAGTTATTATGTGGATTCTACCTACTATTGGGACGAAAGGAAGCAATTGCCTTGGCAATAGCAACAACTTTCTCGTCAAAAAAGTCAACGAAATAGCATCTCATGAATATAGTCCCAGCTATTTCTAAGATAAACTTATTCCCTACAATCATCATATTGTTGTCTTTGGTCTTTATTAGACCGATAATGTTCATTTAGGAACTAGTTTCATGGGGTTGTCCAACTAATATTGAAACATCACATATTTTGTAAGGGTCTTGAATATGTTCCGACTAAAGTGATAAAATGCATTCAATGGAAGTTAATCAATAATAATTCGCCTAATACTATTAGTTATGGAACATAAATATGAACAAGTAAAATGTATGATTATCGGATCGGGCCCGGCAGGATATACCGCAGCCATTTATGCTGCCAGAGCAGATCTTAAACCAGTACTTTACACAGGATTAACCACCGGAGGACAGCTTACCCAAACGACTGATGTAGAAAACTATCCTGGCTATCCAGATGGAATTATGGGTACCGATATGATGGAAAATTTCCGTAAACAGGCAGTACGTTTTGGTACAGATATTAGAAATGGTATCATCACAGAAATAGACTTTTCAACTATTCCCTACAAAGTAACTACCGAAGATAATGTAACTATTCTTTGCGATTCAGTAATAATATCAACTGGAGCAACAGCCAAGTGGTTGGGGTTAGAATCCGAAAAGAAATATAGTGGTGGTGGCGTCTCGGCTTGTGCTACATGTGACGGCTTCTTTTTCAAAGGTCAAGATGTTGCCATAGTTGGCGCAGGAGATACTGCGGCTGAAGAAGCAACACACCTTGCGAAGCTATGTAGGAAAGTTTATATGTTGGTGCGAAAAGGTGAACTTAAAGCGTCAAGAGCTATGGTTCATAAAATAAATGCCACACCTAATATAGAGATACTATATAATACTGAAACGAAAGAGATTTTAGGAAATGACTTAGTTGTTACTGGGGTCAGCTTATTTAACAACCTTACTAATACAACCAAAGTGTTGGATATTTCTGGTTTTTTTGTAGCAATTGGCCACCATCCAAACACGGAAGTATTTAAAAAGTGGATAAATATGGATCGCGAAGGCTATATCCAAACCGTTCCCGGATCTACCAGTACAAACATACCAGGAGTATTTTGCTGTGGTGATGCGCAAGATAGAATTTATAGGCAAGCTGTAACTGCCGCTGGTAGCGGATGTATGGCTGCCCTTGATTGTGAGAGATTTCTTCTTGGAATTGTTCAAGAAGAAAGTATTTAAGCATCACTTCTCGATGCACATGCTTAAAAGGTTATTTGTTAGCAGAAATCCAATCGGCCAGTATGTATAACTAATTTAAAAACCAATCAGAGAAATAATGGAAATGAGTAAAATATTTTTAAGCTACCTGTTAGCGATAATACCAATTGCAACATATGCCCAAAATTTGAAAACGAATAAGAGCCATGAGAACAATCCATATTATTCCACTACCGACACCAGAAAGTTAAATGTATCAAATGCTGAGTGGAAAAAAATTCTCACTCCGGATTTATATGCTGTAGCTAGAGAAAAAGATACCGAAAGACCTTTCACGGGAAAATATTGGAAGAGTAATACAAAAGGTAATTATTATTGTGCGGCCTGTGGTAACAAACTTTTCAGATCTGATGCGAAATTTGCAAGTAGCTGTGGCTGGCCAAGCTTTTATGAACCTCTTAGAAAAAATAGTGTGATATATAAAGAGGATCGTTCACACGGAATGACCCGTACCGAAGTGCTATGTGGACGCTGTGATGCACATTTAGGTCATATTTTTAATGATGGGCCTGCACCTACATATAAGCGATACTGCATGAACTCTATCAGTCTCGACTTTGAACCAGACAATTAGAAATCAAGATTGTTTAAAGGCATTTTATAGACGGCTACATAGAGACAATGGTTAATCAAGCACTTGGTATTTTGACCTTAAACTTTCCATTATGGAATTAAGAAAAACAAATAACTTTAGCGGCGACAATGTAATATACTTTGCCGGAGGCTGCGACTGGGGTCCAGAACGTTTTTTCAGGTTCATCAAAGGAGTAATTTCTACTGAATTAGGATATGCGAATTGCAAGGCCAAGCATCCTGATTGCAGCCGGGTTATTAGCGATGGAAGAAACTTTGTAGAAACTGTTAAAATAACATTTGATCCTTATAAAGTCAGTTTGAATAGTCTGCTCGATCTGTTTTTCAGGACTATTGATCCCCCGACTGAGAATTTGGATGGTCAGAGCTTGGACTTACATAATCATTCGGGAATATTTTATACAAACAAAGACCAACTGCATATAATCAATGCAATACTAGATGACGTGGCAAGACGTAATGAAGACTCATTGGCTATCGAGGCGGTTCCACTACAAATCTTTTATACTGTGGTTGATTATAATCAAAAGTATACAGGTAGAAAGTCACGCAGTTATTGCCAATCGCATTAAAAACGAAATAGAACACATTCCTATATAATATAGAAAATGTAATGATTTTTAAGAGCATAGTGTTTGTCATCGTTTAGGATCTACGAATATATTAAGCCATTAACCTGTTGATAAATGGTATTTTCATTTGTAAGGTATGAGAGACTTCCGCTACTAAGCTATAAAAAGCCTAGTAGTAACGATGAAAAAAGCAATTATACTGTCAATTCCCATTGGTACGTTTTCAAATGTTCTCGGCGTCATTGAAATTACGACGGGGCTTTTAATTTCTTTACTTCCGCTGTCACCGAAATTGTCAGCTACAGGCAGTTTTTCAGCAGTCTTAACATTTTTGATAACAGTGACGCTTATCGTATCTACTCCTGGAGTAATTCAGGAAGAACGGTCATTCCCATTTCTCTCTCGTTCGCTAAATGAATTTCTGATTAAAGACTTAGTTCGTTCAGGAGCATTACTGTGGACAGCAGGGGAAACGTTAGCTGCTACTCACAACCAAAGACCTGATAATTCACTAATAAAAGTTAACGTAGTAACAACTTACAATAAAAACTAAATACACTCGTAGTGCATTATTAAATTAATGTATCTTTAATTTAATAATGCACTACGAGTTATCTTCATTGTCTTTTAATACATCTAAAGCCGCAATAGATGCATCAATTTGATTAATCATTCTCT
>SSHD01000042.1 GCA_008017255.1 Acinetobacter sp. | reverse complement strand
GCAAAACGCTGTGCCACCAATGCTTTATTAATATTCACAGGCACGCTACCAATTGTTGCAGTTCTGTTTTTCGCAGTAATGTGGTCAAACAAATCCGTAAGCGTGAACTGTGTTGTGGCACCGTCGGCGGACGCACAGGCATGGCATAAAAACCCTGTTGTTGTAACTGCTGTACTTTGGCAATGGCGGCCTGACTTTCCCCGACAATAATTGGAATTATATGGCTGCTAGATGGGCTAACAAAACCTTTTGCTAACACGGCTTGTTGCATATATTGACTCATTTCAGCCAAATGTTGCCGCTGTGCGTGCATCGTTAAAACCTTATGAAACATAAAGTTTGTCCACGCTACGGAAATGGGCGGCAAGGCAGTACTAAACATCAGCGGGCGCATTTTATTGATTAAATATTCACGAATAATAGGGTCACAAATCATATAACCGCCCACCGAAGCCAATGCCTTACCAAAGGTGCCGACCAAAAAATCAATTTGCTCAATCACGCCATATTGCTCTGCACAGCCCAAACCACGTGCGCCGCGCACCCCAATGGCGTGAGCATCATCTACATAGAGCATGGTTTTATCAAACTGTTGTTTGAGCTGCACCAAAGCCGCTAAATCCGTTTCATCACCATCCATACTAAAAATACTTTCAGTCACCACAATAATGCGCTCAAATTGCTCATCTTGCTGATATTTTTGTAATAATTGCTGCAAATGCTGTAGGTCATTATGACGATAACGCACATATTGCGCTGTTGCAAGTCGCATACCGTCCATCATACTGGCATGGACGAGTTTGTCTGCCAAAATAATGGTTTTGCTGTCACACAAGGCAGGTAAAATACCGATATTCATGTGATAACCACTATTAAAGAGTAACGCAGCACGTCCAAATGCTTGGCTTAGACTATGCTCAAGCTGTTCATATTGCTCAAAATTTCCAGTCAACAAGCGTGAAGATGATGAACTAAACCGTGCTTGATTTAAGTCTAATGTATCGAGAAATTCTGTTCTTAATTCTAAATCTGTAGCGAGCCCCAAATAATCATTAGAGGCTAAATTCAACATGCTTTTATCGCCAATACGAATAAAACGTCCCTGCTGCTGATAGCTACTAAATTGGCGCAAATTGGCTTGTGCCTTAAGCTGTGCTAACCGCTCGGCATAACCATCAAGCAAGGACATTTGCACCAACTCCAGACATATTTTTGATGACCTCAACCAATTGATCTAACAGATAATTCAGCTCATCACTGCTAATCACATACGGCGGCATGACATAGACCAATTTGCCAAACGGTCGTACCCATATACCACATTCAACAAATTGCTGCTGTAGGGTTTTCATATCGACATTAAAGTTCAGTTCGACCACACCAATTGCACCCAATACCCGCACATCTGCGATGCCATCTAGCTGTGCCAATGGTATTAATTGCTGCTTTAAAATCATTTCGATACGTTGAATATTGGCTTGCCAATCTTGCGCCAATAACAGCTGCGTGCTTTTTAATGCGACTGCACACGCCAGTGGATTTGCCATATAGGTCGGGCCGTGCATAAACACGCCTGCTTCACCGCGACTAATGGTTTCAGCAACATCTTTTGTGGTTAAGGTGGCAGATAACGTCATATAGCCGCCGGTTAAGGCCTTGCCGATACACATAATATCTGGCTCCACTTGCGCATGTTCCCAAGCAAATAGCTTACCTGTGCGCCCAAAACCAGTGGCAATTTCATCAAAAATCAACAGCAAATTATATTGTTCGCATAAGGCTTTGGCTTGGCGTAAATACTCTGGATGATAAAAACGCATTCCGCCCGCACCCTGCACAATCGGCTCAATAATCAAAGCGGCAAGCGTATGATGATGCTGTTCAATTTGTTGCGTGAGTTGTTGAATATCTTGCGGATTCCATTCACCATCAAAATGGCTTTGCGGGGCAGCAACAAATATCCGATTGGGCAAACTTGAACCAAACAGTTGATGCATACCTGTAACAGGGTCGCAGACTGACATCGCATTCCACGTATCGCCATGATAGCCCGAGCGTGTGGTCATCAAATTGGTTTTCTGTGGCTGCTGCCGTGCATGCCAATACTGTACCGCCATTTTTAATGCCACTTCAACTGCCACCGAACCTGAGTCGGCATAGAAAATTTTATCTAAACTTGGTGGGGTAATTTCTAATAATAATTTGCCTAGTTCTATGGCAGGGTCATGGGTCAAACCACCAAACATGATATGCGCCATGCGCTGCAATTGATCGGTCACGGCTTGATTCAGTTCGGCATGATTATAACCATGTATGGCGCACCACCAAGACGACATACCATCAATTAACGTTCGGCCATCTTCCAGCTCAATGGTTGCGCCATAGGCACGTTTAACCTTAAAAGTCGGCAGTGGGTTTAACATCGACGTATAGGGATGCCACAAATGCTCTAAGTCAAAAGTATCCGTCATCCTTACCCCTGCACCACTTTAAAATCTAATATTCGTTTTATCACAAGCTATTGATACTCGGAAAGGTCATCCACAACCTGCGTGGTAACAAAAAAACGATGTTTCTGCGATACAACTAATTAAATGCAGAAAATGGACAGGTTTTGTGGATGACAAATGGTTTTGCCTACTTTTCCCGAAATGAGAAACATCGTTTCGTAAGGTAGGTCGCCAAAGGCATTTCCTGAAACTAGATGAGATCTCAGCACGACTCCGCCACAACCTCAGAAATCCATCCCAACCTCCCTTTATAAAAGGGAGGGGTTCCATGAATTCTAACTGGTCAAAATCCAAAATACATTACGAAAACTTTTACGCCCCATAAGATTAAACGCTCTGCGCAAGAAAATCTTCAATTACTTGCACAGTTTGCTGCACCATAAAACACGGAAAGCCATGCGATGCACCATCCATTACCACCACAGATAATTTTCTTGCAGCTAAATGTTGCATATTTTCACTAATTTGGTAAGGAACTAGCGCATCATGCTCAGCAAACACATGCAATTGCGTAGCTTGATAGCTCTTATACATTTCAACCAAATTGAACTGTTCAAGCAAGACCAAACCTTGCTGGAGTAAAGCAATGGGCTGTGGTTGAAGCATTTTTTGCATTGCCAAAAAATCTTGCTTAGCAGAACTTGCACCTTGGCACACCAAATAACCAAACCGTTTTAGAGTGCTTATCGCATCTTGCGCAAAGGATTGTTTGAACTGCATAAATGTTTCAGGCCGCATAGCCACTGTCCAATCGGCTTGCGCCACAAAACATGGATTTGACGCTAAGGTAATTAAAATTTGAGCTTGTTGATATTTTTGTTGAATTTTATCAACCAACACCGTTGCAAGTTGCCCACCGAGCGACCAACCAATAATCACATCAAACTGTCGAGCGAGCTCAACCTGATGCTGCAACACAGCTTCATCAAATGCATTAAAAATATTGATGCGTTCTACCACATGACCGTGTTGCTGTAATGCCGCTTGCAACGGTGCTAATAGCGCTGCGCCACCGCCCCAACCTGTAATTAGTAAAATCCGCTTCGACAAAACAATCCCTTTGTGCTTAAGTCACCGTTTGCTCGCCAACATGGCATAAATTGCGTTTTTTTTCTAGCCGATGCGCTACAATTTGCTAAAATAGACGCAACGCATCACACGCCACTTTTGAGATCAAAATAATGAACGCCATAAAGTGCAAAGTTTTTATGCTATCGAGTGCGCTATTATTACTGGCTGCGCCTAGCCTAAGTAGCGCGCAAACGTCTATATTTTCTAAGCAAGACACGGCGCAAAAACAATGGGTGGGACAGTCTGCACCCCGTTTTAAACTGCAAGATCAAGCCGGTAAATGGCACAGCTTGAGCCAATACCAAGGCAAATGGATGGTGTTGTATTTTTATCCTAAAGACAACACAGCGGGTTGCACTCAAGAAGCCAATCAATTTAAAGCACTCTATCCGCAATTCTTAAAAGCCAATGCAGTGGTGTTAGGCGTGAGTATGGATGATGTGGCATCGCATCAAAAATTTTCGAAAAAACTCGACTTACCCTTTGCTATTTTGGCCGATGACAAAGGTGATCTCGCAAATAAATTTGGCATCGTCAAAAATCTAGGCTTTACTAAAATTGCCAAGCGCGAGAGCTTTTTGATTAATCCGCAAGGGGCAATTATGTATCACTATACAAGCGTGAACGCCCAAACCCATGCCGATCAAGTATTGAAAGATTTAAAAAGCTTACAGAAAAAATAGAATATCAAATAAAAAACTCAGCATATACTGAGTTTTTTCTAATTCACAAATCTTAAATTTGCGATTGAATATAATTTTGCAAACCAATCAACTCAATTAAACGTAATTGTTTTTCTAACCAATAGGTATGATCTTCTTCGGTGTCAGACAACTGCTGACGCAACATATCACGGCTAATAAAGTCGGCTTTTTCTTCACACAATTGAATACCAACGGCAAGCTTTTCACGCACATGATATTCCAGTGCCAAATCTGCTTTTAAACAGCTCACCACATCATGCCCCACGCTAATCTCTTCGCGGTTCATATTCGGTTTTGCTCCCAAAAACAACACACGGCGAATAATCGCATCGGCATGCAAGGCTTCCTCTTGCATTTCATGGTCAATACGCTGAAAAATTTTGCTCAAACCCCAATCTTCGTACATTCTCGAATGAATTAAATATTGATCACGAGCAGCCAACTCACCACCAATGAGCATATTTAAATAGTCGATGACTTCTGGATTGCCACGCATAATACTTACTCCCTATCGAATCATTTTATTATGGTGAAGTTGCCGCCGAATTGCAAAACAATAATTTATTAAGTTTATGATTTTTATATAATTAAAATGAGAAACATACGCATTCGCAGTTTGAATACGCCCAATTTATTGAAATAAAATAAGCGTTTGCACATTCCGCATGCGCTTATAAATGCAGAATTTTATCGCGAATGCATCGTTATACTTTTTGTAAAAATTCGCAATCCCCTCGTAATTAGTGCAATTTCACCGGAAAAGTAAAAATAAAACCCCTGTGGCGCTTGTTTACACAGCAAAAATTCGTTAAAAAATTTGAATGTAAAAAACAACTGTGGACATAACAATGGATAAAAGCACACCAATTTTAGTGACAGGTGCAACCGGCTATATTGCGGCATGGATTATTGAACGACTTTTAGCGCAAGGTTATAACGTACATGCCACCGTGCGTGACCCATCCAAAAAAGACAAAATTCAACATTTGTATGATTTGGCAGAAAAATCATCTGGAAATATTCAATTTTTCCAAGCAGATTTACTACAACAAGGTTCTTTTGATGCCGCAATGCAAGGCTGTGAAATCGTCATTCATACCGCTTCGCCTTTTGTGGTCAACAATTATAAAGATGCCGTGAAAGACATTATTGAGCCCGCAGTCAACGGCACAGAAAACGTATTAAATAGCGTGAATCGTACTTCAACCGTGAAGCGTGTAGTGCTCACCTCAAGTATTGCATCGACCTATGGCGATGCTATTGAGATTCAAAATACAGCCAACAACGAGTTTGATGAAAGCCATTGGAACAACACCAGCAACGACACCCATCAGCCATATTCGTATTCAAAAGTGGCGGCAGAACGTAAAGCATGGCAAATGGCAGAGCAGCAAAGTCGTTGGAGTTTGGTCTGCATTAACCCTGCTTTGGTCATGGGCCCATCACTGACCGAAGCCAGTCAATCTGGCAGCATTGAAGTGTTGCAACAATTTGGCAATGGCACTACCTTGTTTGGTGTACCGCCAATGTGGAATGGCATTGTGGATGTCCGAGATGTCGCCGATGCTCATGTAGCAGCAGCATTTAAACCACAAGCTCAGGGTCGTTATATTATTTGTGGTGGCACACTCAGTTTGCTCGATATGGGCAAGGCATTGACCAAACAGTTTGGTTATAAATATCCATTTCCACACTTTACCGTGCCTAAAGCGGTCTTTAAGCTGATCTCCCCTTTTCTTGGATATTCACGCCAATTTGTAGCGTTAAACATGGGCTATCCAATCTATTTTAATGCAACGCGCAGTGTAGACGAGTTGAACATTCAATATCGAGATATTCGTGCCAGTGTGTGTGAACATTTTCAGCAGTTGTTAGATGATGGCATTGTGAAAAAATATATTGGATAAATATATTCCTTTCGACCAATAATTATTGATGGTTGATAAGGTGTTAGCACTGCCTTATGAGTTTTGAATAATCCAATACTTGGTGTATAGGCAGTACCTTACTTTTCAAGAGTGAAATGTAATAAAAATCCTTTGTTTGGCTGATGATATATCCATATATCACAACCAAACAGGCGGCGTCCCTGCTGCCTTTCACGATAGCAGGTGCTGACTTAAGTTTAGATTTTAAAATAAAAACTAAACCTCAAACTGCCCCAAAAATTCTAAAAACTCTTGCTCATTCATCACACGAATGTCTAACTTCTGCGCCTTATCTAACTTACTGCCCGCTTTCTCACCTGCGACCACACACTTGGTTTTACTTGACACGCTACCACTGACACGTGCGCCCAAAGCCTGCAATTTCTGCGTCGCTTCATCACGCCCCATGCTCTCTAAAGTACCAGTCACCACCCAACTTTCACCGTTTAACGGCTGCCGTGTGGGTGCAGTCGGTGCATCCCAATGAATGCCTGCTGCCAGCAAGCGATTTAATACCTCTATGTTATGACTAGCTTGGAAAAAGTCGGCAATCCACTCTGCGGTAATCTCACCGACATCTGGAGTTTTCTTCAGCGCGTCCATTTCGGCGGTTTGTAAAGCATTAAAAGTTTGGAACGTCTGCGCCAACATACGTGCGGTGGTTTCCCCCACGCCACGAATACCCAAGGCATAAATAAACCGTGCCAATGTAGTTTTTTTACTCGCTTCAATCGCATCAATTAAGTTTTGAACCGATTTTTCGCCCATTTTTTCGATGCCGAGCAAGGCATCACGATGTTCATGCAAATGATAAATATCGGCAACATCTTTGAGTAAGTTGAGATGCAACAACGATTCCACCCAACGCTCGCCCAAGCCCTCAATATCCATGGCTTTACGTGACACAAAATGTCGTATCGCTTCTATACGCTGCGCTGCACAATACAACCCACCAGAACAGCGCGCTAATGCCTCGCCCTCTGGCATGACCACAGGAGAATCGCACACTGGGCAACTCTGTGGTAAATGTACCACCACAGCATCGGCAGGTCTAAACTCCACCCAGACTTTTTCCACTTTCGGGATCACATCACCAGTCCGATACACACTGACGGTATCGCCAACTCGTACATCTAGGCGATGAATTTCGCCAATGTTATGCAGCGTGACGTTGGACACCGTAACACCACCGACAAACACAGGTGCTAAACGTGCAACAGGTGTTAAAGTTCCTGTTCTGCCAACTTGCCAGTCAATCTGTTCGACTTTGGTTAGCGCCGCTTGGGCAGGGAATTTATAGGCTGTTGCCCAACGTGGCTCGCGACTTAAAAAACCCAGTTGTTGCTGCTGTTTTAAGTCATCAACTTTGACCACCATGCCATCAATTTCGACTTGCAAGTCTGGGCGCTGTTGTTGTATTTGCTCATAGCGCTGTTGCACTTCTTCAATCGAAGCACACAAGTACTGCCGTTCTGCAATTTCAAAACCAAACTGTGTGAGCCAATGCAAACTCTCATGCATGGTGGTTAAGCTATGTGCGGGTTCGCATTGTGCAATACCATAGGCATAAAATGCCAAAGGACGTGATGCGGCAATAGCTGGGTCAAGTTGTCTTAAACTACCTGCTGCGGCATTACGTGGGTTAGCAAAGGTTTTGTCACCCTTTGCAGCTTGCTCGGCATTGAGTTTTTCAAAACCAAGCTTCGGCATTAACACTTCGCCACGCACTTCTAATAACTGCGGTATAACATTGTTTTTACTGCTTAATACTTTGGGTAAGTTACGAATGGTTTTTACATTTTGGGTAATATCTTCGCCAGTTTCACCATCGCCACGCGTTACGCCCCGCACCAATACACCCTGTTCATACCACAGCGAAATAGCCAAACCATCCAGCTTCAATTCAACTTCATATTGAATTTTTTGATTCGGTAACCGTTCTTCAATACGGCGCGCAAAAGCCAATAAATCATCTTGTTTAAACACATTGCCCAAAGACAACATCGGCACGACATGGGTGACACTTTCAAACTTTGCTAATGCTTGCCCACCCACCTTATTGGTTGGTGTATCCGATTGAACCAATTCAGGATATTGCTGTTCTAAAGCTTTTAGCTGATGAAATAAATGATCATATTCACTATCGGAAATACTGGGCTGATCCATCACGTAATAAGCATGATTATGTTGTGCAAGCAATTGAATCAGTTGTCGCATTTGCTCAATAATTGAGTGGGATTGCATTGATGTTTCACCATATAAAAGGGCGGTAAACCGCCCCATAATTCTTTCACTAAATTTAGTATATCTAACTTGAATTAGACATGAAATATGATACGCAGAAACGTCATCTGCAACCTGCATGGTTTATGCAAAATAATGTTTTTGCAATAAAATCATTTTGAAGAAAAAATTGAACAGGTTTTGCAGATGACAATGGTTTTGCTTACTTTTGCCTAAACAAAAGTAAGTCGAACCGAAGGTTTATCCTTAAACTAGATCTGAACTCTGCATGACTCCGCCAAGATATTTATTTTTCAACAAGTTAGATAAAAGATTCAATCATACAAGAATAAAAAATCATTAGACTGATGCTTGATGTGGACGATAGTCAATTACATTATGGCGCCAATGTTCTTTGAGCTGCGGGGTAAATTCCAAGTTATCTTCATCATATACTTTACCGTCAATTTCACGTGCAATCAGCCCAGCAATACTGGTCATCATGTCATAACCTGTCACGGCTTTGCTATTTGGCAGTGCCAAGAAAAACGCCAAACCTTGCACTTTTTCGGTGGCTAAAGTTTCCAAGTCAAACCCCGCGGGGCCATTGTCGGTAATGCGTAACACAGAAAACATCAGCGCACTCGGTTCTTCGGTATTTTCATAACGATGAAAACACGACATTTCACCAAAACGTAACCCAAATTTCAGTAAAACTTTTAAAGCTTTATCCCCTGAAAGGGCACGGCGAGGATTCGGGTAAACATTTAAGGCAATAATTTGTTCTGCCGTGGCTAAAACACTTTCATCGTCATGGCGTTGCTGTTCATGCAAATGCACATCCAAAATATTACTTTCACCTTCAAAT
>SSHD01000086.1 GCA_008017255.1 Acinetobacter sp. | reverse complement strand
GTGATGGTTTGGTCGATCATCTGTACTTTGGTGATTTAGGCGGTCAAGTATTCCGTGCAGACCTTAATAACACTGCAGGTACTACAACGGCAAACTTTGGTAAACGTGTTGTGCGCTTAGCAAACTTAGCAACGACTACAGCTGGAGCTGCGTTGGCAGATGGTAAAAACCCACGTTTTTATGAAGCACCAACGGTAACCATTCATGACCAAGGTGCAACTACCTTTATGTTGATTGGTTTGGCATCGGGTAACCGTAGTACGCCATTAGATGTTACGCCTACAATAGGTCGTGATGGTATGTTACCAACGACCGCATTGAGTGATCGTCTAGTCAATAATGTATATGGTGTGATTGATCGCGATTTCATTAAACGTGACTTGATTACGGGTACACCAACCTTATCGACTCAGAATGTGAATTTGCAAACCATGCAAATAAATCCACAGTTGTTGGCAGGAAATATTCCAAATGTGTTTATTGGTGCATCTGCCACCAAAAATGGTTGGTATCGTTCACTATCTAGTAACAGTGCGGGTGTAGAGCGTACAACAAGTGGTTTCCGTGTTGCGGGTGGTATGAAAGCATTCGAGGAGCCGATTGCTTTAACTGGGAACTTGATTATTCCAGTTTATGACCCACAAGGTACAGGTATTGCGCCACAAAACCCATGTTTGCCACGTGTAGTCGGTGAAACTAACCGTCAACGTTATTGCCTACCATTTGGGGTATGTCTAACTACAACCGGTACTGTCAATACCGCTGCAGATGCGGACACTGGGTTCCAAACCAAAACTACAGGCTGCCCAGCTGGTGTGAGCGAATGTAACGATAAAACATTGGGTGGCGGGATTGTAGGTATTACGCCGGCACCAATCGAAGATTCTACCTCTGGGTCATGTCCTGACTTTACCATTGCTGGTAACTCTGCTGGGTCCGGACGTTGGCAATGTATCCCTACCATTAATCCAACTCGATGGTACGAAAAATGGAAAAAATAATTAAACAGCACGTTTGTGTAGTTTCTCCAACGACTTGTAATAGTCGTTTGGGGAAGCCGGCGCTAGGTTTTACCTTAATTGAGCTTATGATTGTGGTTGCAATTATTACAATTATTGCTGCAATTGCATTTCCGAGTTATCAGGAGTATGCAAGACGTTCAAGTGCGTCGCTTGCCCAACAAGAAATGCAAAAAATTGCTGAGCAACTCGAACGCCATAAAGCGAAGAACTTTACTTATCGAGGGTTTGATCCTAATTATATTTATGGTGTAACGGGTGCGATGAATTCAGTGACATTGCCAAAAGGGGCGACAGGTAGTGATATTAAATATACCATTACCATTCGTGATGCTGAAGATACAACAAAATTGTTGACAGATGCTACAGACCCTCCTGTGATTAGAGCGCGCGGTTGGGCAATGCAAGCAGCTTCAAGTGATGCTCAGAATTTTTACTTTTTAATGACCAGTTCTGGTTTGCGTTGTAAAAATAAGACAGCAGCCAATATGACTTACACTGGTTGTGGGGTAGGAGGTGAAGCATGGTAATAAAGAGCTTTAAATATAGTACTCTGGTTAACCTTATACACTCAAAGCAGCGCTTTTCGTCTTGCGTGTTTAACTCTTGTACTCAAAGCACAGCTTCTCGTCTTGCGGCAGGGTCGAGCGTTGCTCGACATAATCCTGTCTCAGGATTTACCTTGATTGAACTGATGATTGTGGTTGCGATTATTGGTATTTTGGCAGCCATCGCATATCCAGCTTATGGGCAGTATAAAGTTCGCGTGAATCGAACAGATGCGCAATCAGAAATGACACAAATCGCACATCGTTTAAGCACATATAAAATGGCAAATCAAACCTTTACAGGGCGTACTGCCATGAATATATATGGTGCAAACACAATGCCAAAAACTCAGCCTTTATATGATATTGCATTAACTGATGTTGACGGGCTTGCATTGACAAGTACAAGTGCAAAAGTGCGCACTTGGTTACTGGTTGCAACGCCAAAAGCTGGTACAACTCAAGCTGGAAATGGTGTGATTTGTCTGAATGACCAAGGTCAAAAATATTGGGCGGAAGGTGCAACTGCATGTGCATTGAGTGCTACGTCCACTTGGAATGGTCGTTAACGCTACTTTCACCGACCATTCTAAAAAGAGCATCACATGATGCTCTTTTTATTTGCAACGAAAACCATAAATTCAACGCTGTGGATAAATCAAAATTTAGGCTTTCATTCGCCGTGAATATAACGTAAAATACCGCCCTCTATGAAAGGGGTTTGAAGTGTTGCCGATGGTCGGCGCAGGGATAATCCGTAAAAATTATAAGGTTGTATATCATGGTTGTAATTCGTTTAGCGCGCGGTGGTGCAAAAAAACGTCCTTTCTATCAAATTATTGTGACTGATAGCCGCAATGCACGTGATGGTCGTTTTATCGAACGTATTGGTTTCTTTAACCCAACTGCACAAGGTCAAGCGGAAAAAGTTCGTTTAGATACTGAACGTTTTACACACTGGGTTGCTCAAGGTGCTCAACCTTCTGAGCGTGTTGCGGCTTTGGCTAAACAAGCTCAAAAAGCAACTGCATAAGTTTAGTATAGGCATCACTCATGGCAATTAGCACGAACGTACCAGAAGATCGACTTCAGATTGGACAGTTACGTTCGGCCTATGGCTTAAATGGCTGGCTTTGGGTGTATTCCAATACCGAACCCATGACGAATATGTTTGACTACCTGCCGTGGTATATCGAAACCAATGCAGGCTGGCAAAGCATAGATGTAAAACGTTGGAAACCACATGGCAAAGGCTTGGTTGTTGCATTAAAAGGTGTGGATGATCGCACCGCTGCAGACAACTTGGTTGGCGCAACCATTTGGATCGCCAAATCGCAACTGCCGAAAGCAGATGTCGACGAGTATTACTGGTCGGATTTGAAAGGTTTAACCGTATTGGGTTTGAATGCTGAAGAGCAAGAAGTCAATCTCGGGCAAATTTTTGAGCTGTTTGAAACTGGTGCTAACGATGTGATGGTGGTGAAAGCCACTGTAGACAGCGTAGATGCAGAGGAACGCATGATTCCTTGGCATAAAGATGTGGTGCAGCGAGTTGATCTTGAAGCGGGTCGCATTTACGTCAATTGGGGCGTAGATTATTGAATCCCCTAAATCCCCCTTTGATCAAAGGGGGATTCTCCTCTTTTTTCAAGAGGAGGGGCTAGGGGTGATTTTAGGAAATAGGAGTATCTGCGATGTTTTTTGCAGTCATTACGCTGTTTCCTGAAATGTTCGAGGCGATAACCGCATACGGAATTAGTGGACGAGCGGCAAAGCGTAGCGTGGTGCAAGTCACTTGCATCAACCCACGTGACTTTGCCGAGGGTAACTACAAACGAGTGGATGAACGTCCATTTGGTGGTGGTCCCGGTATGGTGATGATGGCTGAGCCTTTGGCGCAAGCCATTAAGTATGCCAAACAATTGGCGCAGCAAGCCGGCTGTGTTCGCGCGCCTGTGGTGTATATGTCGCCACAAGGGCAAACCTTAAACGAACAAGCAGTACAGCACTTTGTCGATTACGATGGTTTGATTGTATTGTGTGGGCGTTATGAGGGTGTCGATGAGCGTTTAATCCAGCATTATGTCGATCAGGAATGGTCGATTGGGGATTACGTGCTGTCGGGTGGCGAATTGCCTGCGATGGTTCTACTCGATAGTATTATTCGGCGCTTACCGAATGTCATGTCAGATGAACAGTCTGCCCTACAAGATTCTTTTGTGGATGGTTTATTGGACTGTCCACAATATACCAAGCCAGACCATTTTGAGGGCTTGGCGGTGCCTGATGTGTTAAAGTCGGGGCATCATGCCAATATTGAAAAATGGCGTTTTTTGCAGCGTTATGCTCGAACTTTACAGCGCCGTCCAGAGTTGCTGGAAAAGGTTGAGTTAAGTAAGCAGCAAAAAAAATGGCTGAAAACGAGTAAAGATTAAAAATTTGCTCCATACAGAATGAGAAGCGTTGCTTCGAGTAAATACTTAAAGTTTTTAAGTATAAATTAGGCTCTTTTTGGCATCTGTCGAAAAGGGAAAGTGAAACGGGTCGATATGCGTTTTAGCCTCTATCCCCAGCGGTATTCAGACCTCTTCTGACCCGCATATTGGAGATTCCACATGAGTGGTAAACATCCTTTAGTTCAAGCAGTTGAAAATGCACAGTTAAAATCCGATATTCCAGCTTTTGCACCAGGCGATACTGTTATCGTTCAGGTGAAAGTAAAAGAGGGTGATCGTGAACGTTTACAGGCCTTTGAAGGTGTTGTAATTGCGAAGAAAAACCGTGGTTTAAACTCTGCATTTACAGTACGTAAAATTTCAAGCGGTGTGGGTGTTGAGCGTGTATTCCAAACTCACTCACCAGTCGTTGCGAAAATTGAAGTGAAACGTCGTGGTGATGTTCGCCGTGCGAAACTTTACTACCTTCGTGAATTGTCTGGTAAAGCTGCACGTATTCGTGAAAAATTACCAGCTCGTAAAACTAAAGCTTAATTTTAAGTTTTATACGAGTAAAAAATGCGCCAATCGGCGCATTTTTTTATACCTGTTTTATAGTCCCTGCAATTTCAGGCGGTTGGCATGTTGACGGTAAATATCCACTGGGTCAGGTGCAAAAATTGATTTCAAGCCCAGCACCTGATTGACTTCATCAGCATGGTTCCAAGGTAGGTTGTCCCGCACCGTCTTACCAAACTTGGCACTGCAACGGCTGACCATACCATCATTGTCACCCTTGATGTCAACAATCAGGCTCGTTCCTGCAAACAAGGGATCAAGTGGATCAAGGATGTTGGTCAGCGCCTGTGTGCCAGAGAATGAATACATATAAATGCCTTTATCCTGATAAGTGCCCTCACCACAGGTTGTGGTTGGTACGCCCATTGGGAATCGAGTGTTAAATGCCGTTGAGCCCTCAACCGAGATGCTGCGTCCTGCCGCCATCGCGTTATGTGGATAGCTTTTAGCATCAAGTCCTTGTGCCCAGGTGATTGCACCAGAGAAAAAGTTGACAACAGCCGCGCCAGCAGTACCTAATCCCGTGCCATCTACATTCATAATCAAACTGGCAACGGGTGAGCCTTTATGGGTTCCGCTTACACTGGTTAATGAGGCAACTTTACTTGGCATAATGCCAGCCACGTAACGGATCGTTGGACCGCCTTGGCTATGACCAATTAAATTAACTTTAGGTTGTCCAGTGATCGCAATAATTTCTTCAACTTGTTGCGCGAGTTGTTCACCACGAATTTCATTTGAGTTAAAAGGTGAAAGTCGTGTCGCCCAGACATTTGCACCATTACGAGCAAGGTCAGGTAGGATTTGATGCCAGTAATCAACTCCTAGAGGATCACTTCCTACACGTGAAAAACCTGCGACACCATGTACAAAGACCATCGGATATTTGGTTTTTGCATAAGTAGAGGAGGCCGTACCTGTAACTTGTGTTGCGTTTGATGCGTAACTTGTTGATACGCTCATTGCTATCATAGATAGTGCAAGACAGCGGATTAGTTTTTGCATGATATTTCTCTCGATTTTTGTTTACATCAGGGTCTTGATGTTCTTGCGAACTGACATTGCATCCTTGCTAAATCGCATTATTTCAATGTCTTGTATTACGTGTTCCTAGTTGCTAAAAGGTAAGGTGCCTCCTTGGTCATGAACCGTTTCAAATGTTTGTAGACGTTGCTGTTCCTGTGGAGACTGGAACTGTTGTTGTTTGAGCTGTTGAATGGCTTGATCCTTGGCTGAAGTGCTCATGTTGCTGTCCATAATGGTTTTACGTTCATCCAGATAGGATTGTACGCGTTGCTTCCAGTCAGAACGTTGTTGATCAAGCTGCTCTAAACGTTGGGTGGCTGCCTCTCCAACCAGATTGACCCGCATATCCCGAAGTTCCTGCGCTGAACCATTTCTGGCCTTGATTTGTGCAGTTAAGGAGTGCAAATCATCAAGTTTGGATAACTCCTTAAGATTGTCTTGCCAATCCTGAGGAAGTTGTTCAAAGCGTTGTTGTAATTGTTTCGCTTTTGCTCCAGCATCCAGTGCATTATTTTCTAAAATTTGCATACGGTCGAGCGTATATTGCTGATAAATATCCTCAGTGCCAAATAAGCCTTCTATTTCAGGCTTTGAAAAGAAACGTTGTTTTAAATCATGCATGGCATTAAAAACAGTCTGGAAATATTGATAGCTTTCCTGAGCAGGCTGTTGCACCTGTAACTTACTCAGCTCTTTGCGATAATCTACATAGCGTGACCACAAGGCTAAAATCTGCTGCTGCTCCGATGCCTGAAAACCCTTGGCAATATAGCGCTGAAAACTCTGACGGATTTCATCAATATTCCGTTCGCCATATTGGGAAATGAAATATTCAAAGCAGTTTCGGGTCAGCTCATTCACCACTAATTTTTGTGATGCATTAAACTGTAGTTTGCAGTTGATTTCAGTATCGAGCTGGCTTGTGCTGTTGAATGTTGCATCAAGTGCTTGTGCCTGCCCTAAATTTTCAGAATGTTCTGCTGAATTGGAGGTGCCGCTGGATTGAGCAGTTGATTTGAACCGTGACTGCTGATCTTGAGGATATAACCAATACAATACACTCAGCGTGACTGCTGAAATGATCAATAAGCTACATAATAATGC
>SSHD01000116.1 GCA_008017255.1 Acinetobacter sp. | reverse complement strand
CCTTTTCTTAGTGGCATCCAAAACGTGGATAAAAAAAATATAAGCATAAAATTACGCAATAATAAAGTTGAATATTTGTTGAATTCTTGTAATAACATACATTTAGCTTGGGAAATGTTAAACCAAGCACAATTTAAATTTCCTGTTAAATGAGCGCAAAGTCAATGCTGTGGTCGATGTCGCAACTCATTTAGCATTTATGGGTTTAAAAATTTCAATCGCTTGCAACTTGTTATATAACTGTAATCATCTCAAATATAAATGAACAGGAGCGCTATATGAGCTTACAACGTGGCATTTACCAACATTATAAAGGGCAGTTGTATCAGGTTTTTCACGTGGCTCGGCATAGTGAAACCGAAGAATCGTTGGTGGTGTATCAGTGTTTATATAACGATTATTCGATGTGGGTGCGTCCATTGACCATGTTTACCGAAACAGTTCAGCTTGCTGACGGACAAACTGTGCCACGCTTTAAGTTGATACAAGCCACTTAATTGGGTTGATGATCTCTTGCTGCGTGTACCAAACGATAAGCCTGTGGGCTACATGCACATGCTTTATGAAAGGCACGGGTGAAATTGGCAGGGTTGGCATAACCCAATTCATAGGCAATTTGGGTAATGCTAAAGTTGGAGTTTTCTAATAAGTCGATGGCACGTTCGGTACAAATGTGCTGTTTTAATTGATGAAAAGCCACGCCTTGTGCTTGTAAATAGCGTTGTAAGGTTTTGGTGGAAATATTCAACACTTTGGCACATTCATGCAACGTTGGTATTTGATTGGCTTGCCGCAACATCATGCTGACCCATTGCACAATTTCCCCTTGATGATAAATCTGCTGAATTTGTTCCTGACAGCGTTGCTCAACCACTTTTAGGCTGTGTGCGTCTGCCAAAGGCAGGGGCAATGCCAATTGCTGCTGCTCAAAAACCACTCTTATGCCTGTCAGCCAAGTGTAATTAAAATGAATATTGGCTTTAGTGAGCTGTAAATAGCGTGCTAAATGGGCGGGTTCTGGTAGGCTCATATAGAGCTGATAGCGTTGTAATTGCTGTCCTGCTAGCTCAAGTACGTTGTAATAAAATGCCACGGCAATCGCTTCGATATGAAAGGCAAGGCACTGTTGGTTCATCTGCAAAATTGGTTCAAACCATAACTCGACTTTTTGCTGCTGTGGCACAAACTGAATCGACAGTTTAAAACTCGGCATAATCAAGCGAAAATACTGTGCAATCAGCCTTAAAGCATGTTCTAAATTTGGACTGGTCATGAGTGCATAGCCGACCAAACTATGCGAGCTGAGCTTTAGGTTTTTTCCCAATTCAAACGCTAAATGTGCTGTATTGGGAAAACTCAAACCCAGTGCAATAAATTGTTCAATTTGTTGTATCGAAAGCAATTCGGTTTTAGAAAGTTCAGCTTTAAAGGTGCTTAATAACTTTACATCATATTGATTTGTATTAATTAAAATATCAATTAAACGTAAATAATAACGTGCTGGAATGACAGGAATTTGCGCTTGTTGCATCAGCATTATCCTAAAAGTCTTAAAATGATAATATCAAGTCTTAAAATGACAATAGCACTCTGCACTAAAGGAACACAATCAATTTAAGCAAATTATTTTTTGACTGCTTGCAAAACCCTTTGCGGAACTTCAATCGTTCCTCATCCCGCCTTGAAAAATGGGAAAACAAAGGGGGTATTTATATTTTTACAAGCAGTCCATTGGATTGAGGAATGTCGAATGAATATGCAGACGCAACTGGTGCTAGAACAAGCCAACAAGTTTAAAGATAAAAAACGTCATTTATGGTTATTGGGTTTGGCGGTACCAGCCATTGCCATGAGTGGACTGGCGGGCTACCAATTTGGACCTAAAAAAACTAAAAAATTGTTTGCCTCATTTGGGCCGTTATTTTTACATGGTGTTATTCCAACGCTAGATAAACTGATCGGTGAAGACACCGAAAACCCACCATTGGAAGCCATCGCCGAGTTAGAGGCCGATCCTTATTATGCGCGAATAGTGAAGCTGTATATTCCTTTGCAATATGCGGTCAATATGTATGGCACTTACTTGGCAACTCACCCAAGCACATCGCTTTCCGATCAAGTGTTATTGGGCACATTGGTGGGTATGGTGAATGGTATTGCCATCAATACTGCGCACGAGCTGAGCCATAAACGCGGCAAGTTAGAACATTATTTATCGCATTTGGCATTAGCGCCCTCGGGCTATAACCATTTTCGCATTGAACATCCGTATGGGCATCATCGCCGTGTGGCAACGCCTGAAGACCCTGCATCGTCACAATGGGGTGAGAGCTTTTGGCGGTTTTTGCCACGCACCGTTATCGGTAGTTTTAAGTCTGCTGTAGATATTGAAAAACAGCGTTTACAACGCAAACAGTTGCCGTTTTGGTGTAAGGAAAATGAACTGCTGCATGGTTGGGGCATGTCTGCGTTGTACCATGGGCTGATGTTGCGGCAGTTTGGATTGCGCTCTGCGCCGTTTCAAGCCACCCAAGCGGCGTATGCCATTACCTTATTTGAAGCGGTCAATTATATTGAGCATTATGGTTTAAAGCGTGAAATGCAAGCCAATGGGCAGTATGAGCGCACCTTACCTGAACATAGTTGGAACAATAACAACGTGGTGACCAATTTATTTTTGTACCAATTACAACGCCATTCCGACCATCATGCCAATCCAACGCGCAGTTTTCAAACTTTACGCAATTTTGAGCATGCACCGCAGTTGCCCGCAGGTTATGGCGCAATGATGTTACCGGCTTTTATACCGGCTTGGTGGTCAAAAATTATGGATGATCGTGTCGTTGAACACTACAAAGGTGATGTGAATAAAATAAATGCCTATCCCGCCGCCAAACAAAAGTTAATCGACACATATAGCGAATAGCAACGCACAAAAAAACCACCCGAAAGCGGGTGGTTTTTGAACGATTAAGTTCGATTTAAAAACTTAGATTTTACCAACCAAGTCGATAGATGGTGCAAGGGTCGCTTGACCTTCTTTCCATTTCGCAGGGCAAACTTCACCTGGGTGGCTAGCAACGAATTGCGCTGCTTTGAGTTTACGTAAAGTTTCTGAAATATCACGTGCAATGGCGTTGTCGTGAATTTCAACAGTTTTGATTAAACCTTCTGGGTTAATGATAAACGTACCACGTAGCGCCAGACCTTCTTCATCAATATGCACGTCAAATGCACGCGTTAATTGATGCGTAGGATCGGCAACTAATGGAAATTGGGCTTTACCAACAGCTGGTGAAGTTTCATGCCATACCTTATGTGAGAACTGAGTATCAGTCGTTACGATATACACTTCAGCACCCGCTTTTTGGAATTCTGCATAGTTTTCTGCAGCATCTTCAACTTCGGTTGGGCAGTTAAAGGTAAAAGCTGCTGGCATAAAAATAACCACTGACCATTTGTCTTTAAAGTCGGCTTCGGTAATGTGAATAAATTGACCATTGTGGAAGGCAGCTGCTTGAAATGGTTTAACTTCAGTATTGATTAAGCTCATTATAGATCTCCATGATTGGGGTTTATCATTTAAGGTGAAATGTGTGTACGAGATGTAGAATAAATAATTTTTCCTTATTGGGGAAATAGTATTTTTACATGACTAAAATCGGAAAATTGAATATTAACGCTTTCTATTGCACTGTTGCGCTATATTTGACCGCATGTAAATGAAGCCAACATGACAAAACAGACATAGCGAAAGCTGTTAAACAACATGCCGTCTATAGGCTTAAAATTCAAGGCTAAATCTGCAAAAAAATGCAAATTATAAAACTTTCCATTCGCTCTAGTTCAGGCTTAAAATAGCCCATTGTTTATTTGCTAGGAAAGTGGTTTGGTGCAGCCTCATTTAAATGTAGATCAATGGGTTATGGCACGTGACCGCCATCGTTTACATCGACTTCGCCAAGACAAAAATGCCACTACAGCCGAAATAGACGCATTTTTTGCACAGTCAAATCAAAAAGTGCAGCAACGCTTAGCCCGCTTACCGACCATCAAACTCAATCAAGACCTGCCTGTGACGCAGTCCGCAGAGCGTTTAATTGCAGCAATTCAGCAGCATCAAGTGATTATTGTGGCAGGTGAAACAGGTTCGGGTAAAACCACGCAATTACCGCAAATTGCCATGTTGGCAGGTCGTGGCTTAACTGGCATCATCGGGCATACCCAACCACGCCGCCTAGCGGCACGCAGCGTGTCACAACGGATTGCTGAAGAGCTAGGCGAAAACTTAGGTCAGTCGGTGGGCTTTAAAGTTCGCTTTAATGAACAGGGCAGCCCAGACTCGATTATCCGTTTAATGACCGATGGCATATTGCTGGCAGAGTTGGGTAGCGACCGTTTTTTAACTAAATATGACACCATTATTATTGATGAAGCGCACGAGCGCTCACTCAACATCGACTTTATTCTCGGTTATCTAAAAAATATTCTACCGAAACGCCCAGATTTAAAGGTGATTGTTACCTCGGCAACTTTGGATGTGAATCGTTTTAGTCAGTATTTCCACAATGCACCTGTGTTTGAAGTGGAAGGGCGTAGTTTTCCTGTTGAAGTACGTTATCGTCCCATTTCAGAGCTATCGATTGGCGGCAGTGATGACGACGAATTTGATGATTTTGAGGAAAATCTACCGCGTGCGGTGGTGCAAGCGGTGGAGGAATGTTTTGCCGATGCAGAAGCCAAGGGGCATCCTGAATATGCTGATACGCTCATTTTTGCCAGTACCGAGCAAGAAATTCGTGAGCTGCAAGAAACCTTAGAAAAACATGGCCCACGCCATACCGAAATTTTACCTTTATATGCGCGGTTGGCACTTGCCGAACAACAAAAGATTTTTAATCCAAGCGGCGGCAAAGGTCGGCGTATTATTATTGCCACCAACGTGGCCGAAACCGCACGGACCGTGCCAAATATCCGCTATGTGATCGACAGTGGCTTTGCGCGTATTTCACGTTATAGCTATCGTTCTCGGGTGCAACGCTTACCGATTGAAGCCATTTCCCAAGCCGCAGCCAATCAACGTAAAGGGCGTTGTGGACGTATTGCCGCTGGGGTGTGTATTCGGCTGTATGCTGAAGATGATTTTTTAAGTCGTCCTGAATTTACCGAGCCTGAAATTAAGCGTACCAATCTCGCTTCAGTGATTTTACAAATGCAAAGTCTAGGCTTGGGTGATTTGGAGCAGTTTGATTTTATTGAACCACCAGATCATCGCTTGGTCAATGATGGTCGTAAATTGCTGATCGAACTGGGGGCGATGCGTGAACAGTCCTCACGGAATGAAAATCCTCCCCTTTCTCAAAGAGTGAGAAGCACTGCTTCGCAAGGGGGAGAATTATCAGAAACAAATCCTTTAGAAAAAAATCCCCCTCAATCCCCCTTTTCCAAAGGGGGAGGTAAAGGCAGTTTAACCAAAGTCGGGCAGATGATGGCGAAAATGCCAATAGACCCGCGACTGTCGCGGATGCTGGTCGGCGGTGCGCATTTTGGCGTGTTGCAGGAAACTTTAATCATCGTCAGTGCATTGGCGGTGCAAGACCCACGTGAACGCCCTGTCGATGATTAAAGTTTCCTGCAACACGCCAAAATGCGCACCGCCGACCAGCATCCGCGACAGTCGCGGGTCTATTGGCATTTTCGCCATCAT
>SSHD01000056.1 GCA_008017255.1 Acinetobacter sp. | reverse complement strand
CTTTTTTTCTGTTCCATTTGCAAGTTTGATTCAAAAAATGTCTTTGACATTGTAAGATATTTTTTCGAATTTGTGCACAGCAACACAATTTTTATGACTAAAAGCACCGAGTTCTCAGATTAACGGTCGGTTAGCACTCCTCGCAAGTGACGATTGGCGGTGTGTTATGTAATTTAAAACAGCACTTTTTTAAACACCAAAGAGTTGCGTTGATAGTTATACAGCGCTTGGCGTGCATCTGGCAGCTCATCGACACTGGCTGGGCTAAAACCATGTTCCAAAAACCAGTGTGCGGTACGGGTGGTCAGTACAAACAATTGCTGAATGCCTTGTTGTTGCGCTTTGCTTTCTAAAAATTGCAAAATTTGCTGTCCACGATTGGACTTGCGATAGCTGGCATCGACCGCTACGCAGGCAATTTCCGCCGAACGCATTTCATTGTCACTGGCAGGTAGTGGATACAGTGCTGCACAGGCTAAAATCATGCCGTCACGTTCAATCACTGCAAATTGTTCAATTTCACTTTCCAAGCGTTCCCGCGAGCGATAGACCAAAATACCTTCTTGCTCCAGCGGACGCAGTAAATTCATTAAACCACCGACATCGTGAATATTGGCAATGCGGACTTGTTCATAATGTGCATCGGTAATCATGGTGCCAATGCCATCACGCGTGAACAATTCTTCAATCAATGCGCCATCATAAGTATAAGAAATCAAATGAATACGATGCACACCCGACAAACCTGCTTGCTGTGCTTGTTTTAAATGTAAGGCAAAGTCTGGCGCTTGAGTTTGATATTGCTGAATATAAGGTTCTAGTTGCTGCGGGCTTAACTCACGTAACAGTTGCTGTGTGGCGTCCATAAGGCCTTGTTGTTCGCCCAAGAAAATCAGTTTATCGGCTTGTAAGGCCGTGGCGGTTTTGGTGGCGACTTCTTCTGCCAGTAGGTTAAACACTTCACCAGTGGTGGAATAACCTGTCGGGCCGAGCAAGACGATATTGTGATTGGCTAAATGGCGTTGAATGGCAGCGGTGTCAATCGAACGTACTTCACCAGTGAGTTGAAAGTCCACACCCTCATAAATGCCATAGGGTTTGGCGGTGACAAAATTACCTGAAACCACATCTATCCGTGCGCCATACATTGGCGAGTTGGCTAAACCCATCGACAGCAGGGCTTCAATTTCTAAACGAATCGAACCGACTGCGTTCATGACTCCACGTAATGATTCACGGGTGGTAATACGGCGGTTTTGGTGGAATGGTGTGGCAATGTTGCTGTCTAACAAGTTTTGATTGATTTGCGGACGTGCGCCGTGTACTAAAATTAAACGAATGCCTAAAGAATGCAGCAGGGCAATATCGTGAATAATGTGTTGGAAATTTTCATGTTGTACGGCTTCGCCGCCAAACATCAGCACGAAGGTTTTATGGCGATGCGCATTGATATAAGGTGCAGAATGGCGAAACCAATGCACATAGGCTTGTGTTGTGCGGTTTAAAGTTTCAGGAGCGTGTTTCGCCATGTCGATCTCAGATATAAATAGCCATTCAATCTGATTCTAACCAAAAAAAATAAAAGATAAATCTATTCGTCTAATTCAAAAGCAATTTTTTACTGTACACGTGGCAAAATGCCTTAATAACCGACAATACGCAGAATGCTGTTATTGTCTGAATCGACTAAAATATAGTCGTTATTGATTTTGTACCATTGCTGATTGCGTTTTGGTTTAGGCAGTTGATTGTCTTTATAATCGACTTTGTAGGCATTGCCTCGGTAATGCTGTGGCATGACATAGCCCGCTTGCCAACGATGCTGTTTTAAGCGTTCTACGCCACGTTCTTCACGCATACGCCGTTCACGCATGCGGTTTTCACCTTTGGGATGATCGGCATTGCGCCCGTGCCAACCACCGCCACCGGTATGCTCTTCACGCTCAAAATTCGGTTTGGCAAAACTACCACTGCTGACCGACAGCGCCATAGCAGCGAAAATTAACAGGATGAAATGCTTGTTCATGTTGCACCTAAGCCAATTCTTTTATGTGAAAACTGTACCTTAAAAATGCAGAGAAACTGTGAAGATTGATTCATGCTTGCATTAAAAAAGTGTTGCGCACAATGGCACGGCAAAACGCAAAATCAGTACGACACTTGGCAACTGCTTGTGCGCTATCTTTAATTGCTACTTTGTGCATCAATACTTTGTCCATTCATTGCTAAGCTGTCATCGCCCATTAAATACAAATACGCCGGCATAATGCTGTCTGCGGTCGGCAAGGTTTTTGGGTCTTCGTTTGGGTAGGCTTTGGCACGCATGGCGGTACGTGTACCGCCCGGATTAATACAGTTAAAGCGAATATTCGGATAGCTATTTTCTAGGGCAAAAATTTTACTCATGGCCTCGGTGGCGACTTTGGACACCGAATACGCACCCCACAAGGCACGGGCTTCACGGCCAACACTCGATGTGGTAAATACCACCGAAGCATGTTCAGATTGTTGCAATAACGGCAGCAAGGCTTGGGTCAGTGCAAAAGGCGCACGTAAGTTAACCGCCATCACATCATCCCAAACCTCGACTGGATAATGCGCCAATTCCACCCGATCTCCGAGCATACCAGCATTATGTAAAATGCCATCTAAACGCCCGAATTGCTGTTGCAGGGTATTGACCAGCAACTCATAGTCTAGGCTCGATGCCGAAGACAGTTGCAGCGGCAAGATGGCGGGTTGCGGTGCGCCCAAGCCCTCAATTTCATCATAAATGACTTCGAGTTTGTTTAAGGTGCGACCATGCAGCACCACGGTTGCGCCATGTAGGGCATAGCTAATCGCTGCCGCACGACCGATACCATCACCTGCGCCTGTGATGAGGATAATTCGATCTTTCAGTAAGTCTGGGCGAGGTTGATATTCTGAATATGTCATGCCGTAGCCTCCTTTCTTATATTTTTAGTGCAAGTCATTTACGAATCTTAAACAGACCCTAATGACTCATCATACCCTGATTTTTTGCTAAAACTGTGATTTTCTGTTTGAGTAGCTGATGCAGCTCTGGCACGGTTTGAATAATCGCATCGGCTTGCCATGCGGCTAAATCATCACGAGATTCGATCGGTAAATAACCATAAGCTGCCAAAATGGTGTACATGTCGGCATTGCGCCCTGCATCTATATCTCGTGGATGATCGCCCACGTAAATAATGTCTTTGGCATCTAAGTCGAGTTGTTTCGCTGCCAAATACATTGGCTCGGGGTCGGGTTTTGTGTTGCGCACATCTTCGGGGCAAACCAATACCGCGCAACGGTCGCTTAAATTCAGCTCTGCCAATAAAGATTCGCTTAAACCGCGGGGTTTATTGGTCACAATACCCCAAGGAATGGCATGCGCTTCTAACTCTTCTAGCAAGGCATACATGCCTGCAAACAAGTCGGTATCGACCACGATATTGTCGCCATAGGCGGTTAAAAAGCGTTGCCGATGCGCTAGAAATACTGGGTCGGTCACCTCCAGTTCAGGATAAACCAATTTTACCATCGCACGTGCACCTTCGGACACTTGCGTGCGGATGTGTTCGGCATCGACGATGGGGCGTTGTTCATCACGGCACATTTGCTGAATAATGCGAATAAAATCTGCTGCGGTGTCGATGAGGGTGCCATCTAGGTCAAATAAGACCGCTTTCATTTGGCACCTGTATTGGTGGTGTGCACCATGTAATTGACATCGACATTGGGCGCTAACCAATAGTGTTTGGTGATTGGATTGTAGTGTAGCCCCGTCATTTCTTTCAGGCTCAAGCCTGCATTACGAATATCGTGTGCCATTTCGGATGGGCGAATGAATTTATGATAATCATGCGTGCCTTTTGGTAGTAGGCGCAGCACATATTCCGCACCAATAATGGCAAATAAATACGATTTTGGGTTGCGGTTAATGGTTGAAAAGAACACATGCCCGCCTGGTTTGACCAAGTGTTGGCAGGCTTGCACAATAGACGCAGGGTCGGGTACGTGTTCCATCATTTCCATACAGGTGACCACGTCGTATTGCCCCGCTTGTTCGAGGGCTAGTTGTTCCACAGGAATTTGGCGGTATTCAATATGTTGCACATTGTCTTGTTGCGCATGTAAACGACCCACCGCCAGCGGTGCTTCGCCCATATCAATCCCTAAAACTTCTGCACCACGACGTGCCATACTTTCCGCCAAAATGCCGCCACCACAGCCGACATCGAGCACTTTTTTGCCTGTTAAACCGCCAACACGTTCCTCTATCCAATTTAAACGTAATGGGTTAATTTGATGCAGCGGGCGGAACTCGGAATGTTGATCCCACCATTTGGCAGCCAATGCTTCAAATTTTGCGATTTCTTGTGGGTCAACATTCAATTGCGACATGGGTGTACCTCAATATTAGGATGATTATTTGGATGTAATCTGTTGCTAGTGTAGCGATTCTAGGAAAAAAAGCGATAAAAGCCATTAAAATCTTCACAGAAGCAAAACGAATTGCTCGAGTTTGCTTTATATTTAGCATATAAACTTATCAAAAATGCTTAGAGGAAAAGCACAGCGTATGAAAAAGTTAGTATTTGGCGCGTTAACAACGGTGGCAATGGCATTTGCTATGCCTGCAATGGCTGCGAATTTTGTCGCGGGGGAAGACTATACCGTGGTGGCCAACCCAGGTAAAACGGTTGCACCGAAAGGTAAAATTGAAGTACGTGAGTTTTTTTGGTACGGTTGCCCACACTGTTTTAAACTTGAACCGCATATGCAAACGTGGTTAAAGCAAATTCCAAAAGATGTGTATTTTTTGCGTACGCCAGCGGCAATGAATCCTGTTTGGGAACAGGGTGCACGAGGTTATTTTGTGTCTGAAGCTCTCGGTGTGCGTAAGAAAACCCATATTCCGTTGTTCCATACGATTCACGATGGTCGTCAGCAAATTTTTGACCAAGCCTCTCAAGCGAAGTTTTTTGCCCGTTATGGTGTGCCTGAACAGAAATTTAACAGTATGTTTAATTCGTTCCCAATTACTGCCAAAGTGGCTGAATCGAACAAATTGGCTCAACAGTATCAGTTAACAGGTGTGCCAGCTGTGGTGGTTGCAGGTAAATATGTGGTTCGTGGTGAAGATGCAAAAGTTACCCAAGTGATTGACTTTTTGTTGGAAAAAGAGCGTAAAGGCAAGTAACTTCTTGCTTTGGATGCAATTGAAATAAAAATGCCCTGTCTTGACGATAGGGCATTTTTTTTAAACTCGAAAATAAGTTTATTTCTGCGAATTTAAAAAATTCCGCAAATCTGCGGCAAAATTTTTCGAATTATGCAGCTGCATGCTAATACGTTGTGCATCTGCAACTGCAGCAGGGCTGAGTTTGGCTGCTGCAATATCGCGGTTTTGTGTGGCATCTGCATCGCCATTGCTGGCAGCAAGGTTAACTAAAATATAGGCAATTTTGTAGTTTTGAGGAATACCTTTTCCCATAGCATACATACCTCCTAAATTAGATTGTGCATCTACATGACCTTGTTCAGCGGCTTTTTTATACCATGTTACGGCTTGGGTATAATTCTGAGGAACGCCGCGACCATTGCTATACATGAGCGCTAAATTATATTGTGCAGACGCATAGCCTTGTGCAGCGGCTTTGTTGTACCAGTAGAGTGCTTGGGTATAATTTTGCGCAATGCCTTGTCCATTGTCATACATGATGCCTAAATTAAATTGTGCACTAGCATAACCTTGTTCAGCTAAAGGTTTCCATTCTTTGAATGCAGTTTGGTAATCGCCTTTATCCGCTGCTGCCAACCCCTCATCAAAGCCTGCTTGCACAAAGGCAGAAGTTAAAAGTAATAATGTACAAGCTAATTTTTTCATTTGGTGACCCCAGTTTTTAAATTGATGAATTTTTATTCGACCTAATAGACGCATCTGAATGTATGTTTCAACTCATGATCATTTTACCACGTGGTAAAGAGCTGTGAACCTTCTGCGCGGCAACAATCCAATTATTCAATGAATCTGGCAGCTTGTACCGACTAGGTGTGCCTAAATTCATCCCTAAATGACTAGTTTAGGAGCTTTTAGCAACAACTCAAACCCTATTTTTTTAAAGCGACTTAAGTTGAAAGGCACTTAAATCGACCTGTATATTTTGCGTTGGCAAAGACAAGGCCTGATTCACATACAAATTAATCAGTTTTTCACGTGAACCAATTGAACGCTGGTAATAACTGGAGTTGAGCAATAATGCTGCGCCGTAGGTCAGCGACCAAATATAAGATAAATAATCGCGTATCGACATATCGTAATTTTGTGATTTTAAATAGGCTTCGGTCATGTCTTTGACCGACACAATGCGTTGTTGCCGCACGGCATATAGCTCATCAAATAAATGCTTGAGCTTCGACTCCGTCATGGTGAGCTGCTCTTCAAGTTGATGCAGCAAAATGGTACGACTCGGTGCCATTAAGTGATGCAACATATAGCGTGGGGCGTATTCTTTAATGTCGCTATTATAATGGTCTGATATTTTTAAAATTTCTTTTTCATTTTGAATAATCAATTGCAGTAATAATTCATTTTTACTACGGAAATGCTTATATAACGGCCCTTCGGCAATATCCAATTCGGCAACCAGTTCATCCAAGGTCATTTCTTGGTTGTTTTCTAATAATAATTTTTCTGCAACCTGCAAAATTTTTTCTTTACGAACAAGGAACTGGGTCTGACGATCTGGATTCATGGTGCTTATACGCTGCTTGTGGCAGCG
>SSHD01000067.1 GCA_008017255.1 Acinetobacter sp. | reverse complement strand
GTGCCAATTTATTGCACACCTCAGTGCCAACCGTACATGAACCGACCTTAGAAGATGCCTTAAACAAGTGGGATATTATCCGTACTGAAGATCTTGAAGTTTATGAATTCTATCGTTCATCTCCGGGTGGTATTCCAACTCAAGTGGCGTTCTCACAAAACCGTTACTACTCAACCTTAGATGGTGACCGTGAGCATGGCGTGATTCGTAATGCTGAACATGCCTTTTCGCAAGATGGCGGTATTGCCGTATTGTACGGCAACATTGCGGTGGATGGTTGTATTGTGAAAACCGCGGGTGTGGACGAGTCGATTTTGACATTTACGGGCACGGCGCGTGTATTTGAGAGCCAAGACTCAGCTGTTGAAGCGATTTTGGATCATCGAATTGTGGCGGGCGATATTGTAGTGATTCGCTACGAAGGCCCACGTGGTGGACCGGGCATGCAAGAAATGTTGTATCCAACCAGCTACTTAAAATCGAAAGGTTTAGGCAAAGACTGTGCCTTGATTACCGATGGTCGTTTCTCGGGTGGCTCATCAGGCTTGTCGATAGGTCATGTGTCGCCTGAAGCGGCAGAAGGTGGTGCAATTGGTTTGGTGGAAGATGGCGATATTATCGAAATTGATATTCCAAACCGTCATATTCATTTAAAAATTGATGATGCGATTTTGGCGCATCGTCGCACGGTACAAGAAGCTAAAGGTTGGCACCCTGTCGAAGAGCGTAAGCGTAAAGTGTCTAAAGCACTGAAAATTTATGCGCTGCATTCGACCAGTGCGGCCAAAGGTGCAGTGCGTATTTTGTAACGAAGTGCCGCAGCATGCATAAAAAATCCCCCTTACAATAAAAGGGGGATTTTTTTTGGATTTTATAAGATACTGAATGCACAAAGATTGCTTTAAAAACTTAAGCGAAGTTTATCCATTAAAAATTTGATTCTGCATACGAGGCTGTTGTCATGTCGTTGTTACGTCGTTGGTTTGACCCGATCCGATCGCGGTGGTTTTATCAAAAACCGTCACGTCAGGCGGTGCTATCCACGCAACAAGGTTTAAGTATTTATGTGCGCCTAGACGATGTGTATAGCTATCTTGCGGTGCAACAACTGGTACAGCTCAATGAAATTTTGAGTGATGAACTCAAACCGCTGAAAGTGATTATTTCACGCCAAGCCGCCGCAGCGCCGAATGGCATGTCGGCCGCAGATTGGCAACAGTATTGCTTAAATGATGCCAAAATCTTGGCTAAACAACACCGTTTTGGTTTTGATGACAGCCCTGAAATTCCAAGCGCAGACGCCTTACAACAAGCCGAAACTATTCTAAAAAACACGCCATTAACGGGGCAGAATTTTTTGCATTTGCTTGAAGATGTATTTCATATGTTGTGGCAGCAACAATATGGCAAATTGCGAACCTTATATGCCATGGCCAGCCAACATCAAGCCCGACAAGACTACCCAGAACGGATGTTTAAAGATGTGCCAGTGCAGGCGAGTTATTTCGAGTTTGGCGAGCGTAAGTATCAGGCGGTAGATGATTTGTTGCGTCTAACTAGACGCTTAAAACAACAAAAATTGCTGATCGGTAATCCAATTTTCCTGATTAATCATATTGAATGGCGTGAGCATTTAATTAACGATGCCGAAGCCTTAAATGAGGTGCAGGCGCTGGTTCCCGAGTTGGATTTGTATGTGGCGCTCGAAGACCCAATGAGCTGGCTATTATTGGCGTATATAAAAGAAGAACTGGCGAATTATTATAATATTCAGCTCAAGGTGTATCCATTGAGTTATCAAGGGCGTGACTGGTTCGACTGGAGTTTGGCGAGCCGTGTGTCGAAGCGGACTGAAGTCGAATTTACGCCGTTTTGCCGTCCAACCCAAGCGGCGACTTTGGCAATGGCGCGGCTGTTTTATAGCGTGCCCGAAGCGCAGCAGGTCGATGCCATGCATCAAATTTTACAAGGCGTGTGGACACGCGGTAAAGACTTGTCATTCCCCACCCATTTTCAGCGTATGCAAGCACGTTTAGACATTACACAGATGACCGAACAGGATGTAGAAGCGCTGTTAAAACAAAATGATGTGCTATGTCAGCAGAAGCATCAGCCAGATTTACCCGTGTTAGAACTGCGTATAGACGGACAACGCTTTGTGTTTAATAGCTTATATCGGGTTTGGATGATTGAAAGTATTATCAGCAATGTTTTAGAAGAAAAATATAAGAATGAGAGTTGAGTAAAAAACAAACCGTAAAATGATGTTTTAATTCGGGCGGAATGAGTGCTGGGGTGGTTCACTTTTAAAAAAGCAACCTAGGCTCGTACTGAATGATATTGCTCTGATAAGAGTTTTTAATATTATTTCTTATTGATTTGCTTTAAAGTTGATCAAGACATTTTTGTCATAGTTATAAGAGATAATAAATGAAAATATTATTAAGTTGTTTAATGTTATGTGGAGTAACGACAGCATATGCGGATTGTGATGTCGATGCTTATGGCAGAATGTCTGCGACAGATGCCTATGGTTCTCCGTGTGTACAAAATGGTAATAATTACAGCAGTAATACCAATAATAATTCGTATCGACGTGAGGGCAATAACTTGTATGGGGCATCCGTGAATAATTATCAGGATCGTTATAATACTTATGATAATGGACGCACTTGGAATCCTGCTAGTCCGAGCAGCAGTTCAAAACGAGATCGTAATAGTGGTTTGGGGGTTGATACCGATGTTTATACACCGAATCCATATCTAAACCAAAACAACAAGCAGCAACAAGATAATAATAGTATTGGTTGGAAGTCAATTTATTAAGGTTTAGAGCACATTGACCTCTGTCGAATTTGAACTACCCCCGAAAGTTGGGCACCTAGTCTAATTTGCCGGGTGCTTTTCTAATGAAGGAGGCAATTGTATTGTGTAGTTGAGCAATAACAAATATTAAAAAAGGCAGCTTCGGCTGCCTTTTGTTTAATTTTTATCTTTTAGGCTAAACAGCAAATTTAGAAAAATGGCTGCAAAGGTCGCAGTTCCAATTCCGCCTAAATTAAAACTCCCAAAAAATAACTCAAAATTCCCTGCGCCTAAAATAATCGTGACAGATGCAACCATCAGGTTTTTATTATTCGAGAAATCGACTTTATTTTCGATCCAGATTTTAGCCCCTGCGATGGTAATTAAACCAAATACCACAATCGAAGCCCCAGTCAACACTGCGCTTGGAATGGTGCTAATCACCGCGCCAAACTTGGGTGAAAGCCCTAAACAAATCGCAAACAGCCCTGCAATCACAAAAATAATGGTGGAATAAACTTGCGTGACTGCCATTACCCCAATGTTTTCACCATAAGTGGTCATACCTGGTGCGCCGACACTGCCCGACAGTGTGGTGGCTAGACCATCGGCAACAAAGGCTTTGCCCAGTTGTGGGCTCAGGTTTTCACCAGTCATTGCGCTAACGGCTTTAATATGCCCTAAGTTTTCGGCGACTAAAATGAGTGCCACAGGGGCAATGATCAGCATGGCATTGAGTTCAAAAGCAGGCTCAGTAAAGTGCGGCAGACCAAACCAGGGTGCAGCGGCAATAGTAGAAAAATCAATGGCTTTGCCATAGCCTAAGCCATTGGTGGCAAGTACATAAATGGCATAAGCCATCAGCAAGCCCAGCAATAGCAGCAAGCGTTGCAATAAACCTTGGCTAAATACGGCAATCACACCCATACACAGCACGGTAATCAGCGCCATCCACAGTTCAAACGGCTGACCAGCAACATTTTTAATGGTGATAGGTGCGAGGTTTAAACCAATAATCATCACGATTGCACCCGTCACCACTGGTGGCATCAACTTTTCAATCCAACGTGTGCCAGTGAGTATTACCGCAAAACCAATTAGCGCATAGACCACACCGCAAGCGACGATACCGCCCAACGCCACTGCAAGGTTAGGGTTTACCCCTGAACCGGTCATATGACCTGTTGCGGCTGCAACCACCGCAATAAAGGCAAAACTGGAACCCAAATAACTCGGTACTCGCCCGCCAGTGAGCAAAAAGAACAAGATGGTGCACACCCCAGACATTAAAATCGCGAGATTGGGGCTAAAACCCATCAGCAAAGGGGCAAGCACGGTTGCACCAAACATGGCAAAGGCATGTTGCACACCTAGCAGTGCACTTTGTAAGGGTGGTAAATATTCGTAGCTCGCTACAGGACGATGATCAATCTTGCCCTGATATGCTTGCCATTTCGGAAACCAATTTGCCATTGCCTAACCCCCCACGAGCGAATATGCATGTTGTATCATACGCCGAGTTAAAAGCTGCTTTCATCTAGCAATTATCGAAAAATTGCAGCGATAAGCTGTTGAGAAGCAATATTTTTCTTTTTGGTTAAATTTAATTTAAGTTAAATGGCTGAATTTGTTTAGCTATTTTTATACCTTTATTTTGAATCTGCAACTTTTTGCTGCTTGAACGCAACAGTTAAAATATATATTTATTTTAAATCAATCGTCTATTACTTTGCTCTATGTTCAAAGAACTATGCTTTAGCCAGTGTTCCTTAAGCCGGCGGCAATCCCCGCAATACTGACCATGAGTGCATGATCGACAGGGCTGTGTTCGGTTTGCTGCGCTGCCAAATACAGGCGACGACGTTTCATCAATTCAGCTTGTAATAAATGCAACGGCAATAAATACGGTTTACGCACTTGCATAGATCTGTCCAACAGTGCATTTTGGCTCAGCAGTTTGGCTTCGCCTTTGAGTAGTAGTAAGCTGTCGACCGCTTGTTGTAGCTGTTGCCGTAATGCGGCGCCCAGTTGTTTTAACTCGGGGTCTTGAGTGAGGTGGGTTTCATAGTACAGCGCAATATCGGCATCGGCTTTAGACAACACCATTTCCAACATATCCATCAGGGTATGAAAATACGGCCACTGTTGCAACATCTCGCGTAAGGTGTGCTGATGCTGCGCCAACACGTGTTGGATGGCGCTGCCTGTGCCCAACCATGCTGGCAGCATAAGGCGGATTTGCGTCCATGCAAATACCCAAGGGATGGCACGTAAAGATTCTATGCCACCACTGACTTTGCGTTTTGCAGGGCGTGACCCGAGCGGCAACATTTGTAATTCCAGTTCTGGGGTGACCGTGCGCAAATAACGCACAAAATGTGGGTTTTCACGCACCGTTTGCCGATAGACCTGCACCGAAAATTGTGTCATTTGCTGCATCAGATCACGCCATTCTTGCTTCGGTTCAGGCGGTGGCAATACAGTCGCTTCTAAGGTTGCAGCGGTATAAATCTCTAAATTTTGCAGCGCGATGCCTTCTAGTCCGAATTTAAACCGAATCATTTCGCCTTGTTCGGTGACTCGAATCGCGCCAGAAATTGAACCTGGGGGTTGTGAAAATAACGCTTGTTGGGTCGGTGCACCACCACGGCTGATCGAACCACCCCGACCATGAAATAGTGTCAGTTTCACGCCATGTTGTTTGGCAAGGGCGGTCAGTTGTTCTTGCGCACGATATTGTGCCCAGTTGGCAGACATAAAACCGGCATCTTTGGCGGAGTCTGAATAGCCAATCATCACCTCATGTTTACCTTGTATAAGTTGCTTATACCACGGCAGTTCAAATAAGGTTTGCATGGTGCTGGCTGCGCCATCTAAGTCTTTTAAGGTTTCAAATAATGGCACTACCCGCAGCGGCTGTGCGATGCTCGCTTCTTTTTGCAATAACAACACCGCCAGTACATCGCTAGGATATTCCGCCATCGAAATAATATACGCACCTAAACTCTCAGGTGGCTGTGCCGCTAGGGTTTGCATGGTGGCAAAGACTTCTTGCACTTCGGGCTGCTGAATTAAACTGTCTGTGGCGGCATGCAGATATTTCGGCAGCAAAGGGCGTTTGTTTTGCAGCTCTTGAATGAGAAAATCTTGCCGTGCACTTTCAGTCCAAGTAGCAAAATCCCCCAAACCTAAATAGTCAGTAATCGCTGCAATGGCTTGCCGATGCCGTGCCGATTCTTGGCGAATATCAAGTTTGAGTAACTCAATTCCAAAACAATTGATTCGGTATATAAAATCAAGCAACTGGCCATTGGCAATTTCGGCTAGATTACTGTCAATCAGGGAGCGATAGCACAGCAATAAAGGCTGTAATAGTTCATCTTTAGTCTTGATGATTTGACTGTCATCCGCATCCAGTCCATGTAAACGTTGTGT
>SSHD01000016.1 GCA_008017255.1 Acinetobacter sp. | reverse complement strand
CCAGCTATGCGTAAAGGCTCAATGCCCTCTTTTTTGGCTTGCACTTTCAAATCATTTAATGTGCCATTGGCACTAATGAGCGTTTTGAGTTCTAAACTCACTGGCATAAATTCGTAAATGCCCACTCGCCCTTTATAACCAGTATGACGGCACACTTCACAACCCACAGCTTTATACATGGTGCTCGGCATATCCATCAGATAATCAAAAGTAAGGTGTTCCCAATCTTGCTGATTAATCTCGGTTTGTTGTTTACAGTGTGCGCAAAGTTGTCGCACTAAACGCTGTGCCAATACACCTAAAATGGTCGCTGCGGTTAAAAAAGGTTGCACACCTAAATCGTGTAAGCGCGTCAAACTGGATGGTGCATCATTGGTATGCAAAGTGGATAGTACCAAATGCCCTGTAAGTGCCGCTTGAATTGCCATATTGGCGGTGTCGTGGTCACGAATCTCCCCCACCATTATAATATCGGGGTCTTGACGCATTAAGGCACGTACACCATCGGCAAAGTTCAGTTCAATATTGGCATTGACCTGCATTTGGTTAAAGCTCGGCTCTAACATTTCAATTGGGTCTCAATCGTACAGACGTTGACTTGTTCGGTTGCCAATTGTTTCAGCGTGGAATACAGCGTGGTCGTCTTACCCGAACCGGTCGGGCCTGTCACTAAAATAATGCCATGACTGTGTTGGGTCAGCGCTTGCCAACTTTCCAATAAATGCCCTTCAAAACCGAGTTGCTGAAAACTACGCACCAATACTTCTGGGTCAAAAATACGCATCACCAGTTTTTCGCCAAAAGCGGTGGGCAAAGTCGAAAGACGTAATTCGGTTTCTTGCCCTTTGGGCGTTCGGGTTTTCAAGCGGCCATCTTGCGGGCGGCGTTTTTCGGCGACATTCATACGCCCTAAAATTTTAATCCGTGAAATGACCGCCGTGAGCGTATTGGCAGGCATGTTGTAGATGGTATGCAGCACACCATCAATACGAAAGCGCACCTTGCCCTTGTCTTTACGCGGTTCCAAATGAATATCACTAGCGCCTTGTTCAAAAGCAAATTGCAGCACCCAATCTACCAATTTCACAATATGTTGATCGTTAGCATCTGGAGTTTGGGTATCGCCCAACTGTAACAGCGCCTCGACTCCTTTATGGTCACGGTCATAGGCATTGGCATTTTGTGAAGAATTGACTGCGCGGCTCACTTGGTAATATTCCACCAAATAACGCTGAATTTGCTCTGGATTGAGTAACACACGTTCAATTTTTTTCGGCGCTAAACTCAGCTCTAAGTTTTTTTGCCATTCGCGAATAAAAGGTTGATCGGTTCCAATTAAAATACGGTCTGGATGCACTTCTACCGCTAAAATATTGTTGCGTACCGCAAACTCTTGCGACATGACATTGGTCAGCACTGCCACATCGGCTTTGAGCGGATCTATGACATACATCGGCATATCGGCTTTTTCTGCTAACCATTGGCACAGCCGATTTAGAGTTAGGCAGGCTTCAGCATGTAATAAATCTTTTAAATTAAAATGTGCAATCCACTGTAGCGGATGCCATTTCAACTGGTTTTTTTGCCGATGCGTGGTTTGAATGAGTAACTTATCTCGTTCCGAAATACGGCCATCTTTTTGTAATTGCTCTAAGCACCATGTTACATCTACCGTAAAAGCAAAATTTACCTGCGCTTGCATAAGCCTAACTTCCCCAAATACCCGCTAAATTATATTTTTAAGTTCTTCGTTTGCTTCTACCGCAATTACGGTGAGCTGCGTTTCATCCACTGTAAAACGAATATTCAATTGTGCAAAACACATACCATAAACACGCGTTGCATCATTCTGATACGCAGGACGTGGATCTAAAGATAACACTTGTTCGAGTTCATCGAATATCTTTTTATTGCAAATGGCTTGTTGCAGCAATTGCTGCTGTTGTAACTGCGCAGTTTGTGTCCAAAGCACCGCCTTACGCACTGGCATGTCTTGCGCATAACCGCTTTGCGCATTGGGCACGGCATCTGAATACTGAATATAAGGTTTAATGTCTAAAATAGGTGTGCCATGCAATAAATCGCTGCCTGTTACATACACCCGAACGCTTTTACCCACTTTTTCGACTCGTTGCAACTGTACCACCGATAGCCCAATCGGCGCAGGTCGATACATACTGCGGGTCGCAAATACCCCTACTTTTTGATTGCCACCGAGCCGTGGCGGGCGCACTTGAGCACGAAATTTAACGGCTTGGTGGTCGTTAGCGTTTTCGCTAGTTTGATTTTGTATATTGTCATGGAACTGCCACAGCAACCATAAATGACTAAATTCATCTATGCCCTCAAACGCCAAAAGGTCGTTATACGGCGCTTGCATTTCGATATAAGTTTCGACCTGAACCAAATTGGGCTGGCGTGGAATGCCAAATTTTTCTCGATACGGCGACTGCATATAACCGATTATCGGCATGGTGACGCAATAATTCATCATTTTTTCTGATAAACACAATTAAATATATTCAGTTTATAGCGAATGATTTTAGATTAGAATAGCAGCCTGTTTCTTTTAACCGTGATCGAGACCTTAAATGGCTGCTTTTAACGTTGAACGCATTACTCATGTTCACCACTGGAATGACACACTTTTCAGCTTTAAAACCACGCGCGATACCAGCTTGCGTTTTAAAAATGGTCAGTTTGTGATGATTGGACTTGAAGTAAATGGCAAGCCTTTAATGCGTGCTTATTCGATTGCAAGTGCCAATTATGAAGAAGAACTCGAATTTTTCTCGATTAAAGTGCCAGACGGTCCACTGACTTCTATTTTACAAAAAGTCCAAGTGGGCGATGAAATTTTAATTTCTAAAAAACCAACAGGTACTTTGGTACATGACGATTTATTACCAGGTAAAAACTTATATCTTTTATCTTCTGGTACAGGTCTTGCGCCGTTCTTGTCTTTGATTCGTGACCCTGAAACTTACGAAAAATATGAAAAAGTGATTGTAGTACACGGTACACGTTTCATTTCTGAGTTGGCGTATCAAGACCTGATGCTAAATGAACTGCCGAACCACGAATTTTTTGAAGAGTTAGGTATTAAAGATAAACTAATTTATTACCCAACCGTTACCCGTGAACCATTCCATACTCAAGGTCGTGTTACCACTGCCATTGAAACTGGTCAACTATTTGAGAAAATTGGTTTGCCACGTTTTAACCGCGAAACTGACCGTGCCATGCTCTGTGGCAGCCCTGCATTCTTAAAAGATGTAGCTGCCCTGCTCGATCAACACGGTATGGTTGAATCACCTCGTATGGGTGTGATGGGCGATTATGTGATTGAACGTGCTTTCGTAGAAAAATAATCTGCGTTACGCCAATCAAAACCGAGCCATTGCGCTCGGTTTTTTGTACTTAAATTTCTCTGATAGCTTATTTAACAAAACCTTTTTTATGCGAAAATTTTGCCAATTGCTGCAAAAAACCATCAAAATAACTTTTGCCTTTATCTTCCAAGCGATAACCCGCATACAAAGTACGGCGTAACCCAGTCGCAGACACACAGTCTAAACGGCGGCTCACCACCCAACCCTTTTGCTCATATTCCGCCACCACCCAATCTGGCAAAGCGGCAATACCACGCCCACTGGCGACCAGTTGAATGAGCATTTGAGTTAAATCGGTGGTGCGAATTTGCTTAGGCAAAATATTGGCGGGGATAAATAATTTCGCCATGATGTCGAGGCGGTGCTTATCGACCGGATAAGTAATTAAAGTCTGCTCCGCTAAATCTTGCACCGTAATCTGTTCCACCCGCACCAGTGGATGCGTATTGGATAACACCAAACGTGATTCATATTCAAAAATCGGAAAATACTCGATGCCTTTGAGTGCGATTGGGTCAGCGGTAATGAGTAAATCAAATTCAGCATTTTGCAGCAACTCATGCGGATTAGACTCAAAACCTGCGGCAAAGTCTAAGTCTACATCAGGATATTGCTGCCGATACTGATTGAGCAGCGGCATGAGCCAATCAAAACAACTATGACATTCTGAAGAAAAAATAATCCGTCCTGTTTGCCCATGCACGAGTCGAGTGATGTCGCTTTGCGCAATTTGAATTTGTGGCAATACGTCATCCGCCAGTTTCAGTAAGCGCTGCCCAACCGTAGAAAAGGTCAGAGGGCGACTGCGCCGATTCACCACTTCCACCCCAAACCAGTGATCTAACTCTTTGAGTTGATGAGAAATCGCCGATGGCGTAAGGCATAAATCGCTTGCCGCAGCCACCAATGAGCCATGTTCTCGTAGCGCAAGTAATGTTTTTAAATGACGAATTTCTAGCATAGCAATGACCTAGTGCTTATCTCCTTCCCCTTTGCTAAAACTATGTTTGGGTGAATAGTTGAATTGATTTTCTTTCGCTTTGCTTTGAAGTCTCCCCATGTAAAGGGGGAGATTTAGAGGGGGTATCATTTAAGAACGAACCCCCATCCCAACCTTCCCCCTCGCAGGGGAAGGAGCAAAGCATCAGCCACTTTTTTCGATTCCAACTCTTAACGCAAACATAGCCTTGATTCAGGAAAACTGAGTCAGGAAGAATTGTAAATTGAATTAAATTCATTTTAGCATGAAATTATTTAGTTTGTTTCAATGTGAATTTTATTTCATCATTCCAATATCAAATGAATTTTACTCATTTTAATGTTGAGAACATCATGTCTATTCAAACTCATATCCTTGGCTACCCTCGTGTCGGGGCAAAACGTGAACTGAAATTTGCCTGCGAAAGTTATTGGAAAGGCGAAAGTACGCAAGCCGAATTTTTAGCCAAAGCGCAAGCGGTTGAAGCAGCCAACTGGCAGGCGCAAGCCGATGCTGGACTGTCATTGCTCACAGTGGGTGACTTTGTATTTTATGACAGCATACTCACCCATGCCGTGCGTTTAGGCGTAATTCCTGCACGTTTTAAACAAGCGCTAACGCTGAATCAAGTCGATCAACAGTTTTACCTCGCACGTGGTCGTGCGCCGAACTGTGCCGATGTTGCAGCACTGGAGATGACCAAATGGTTTGATACTAACTATCACTACCTTGTACCTGAGCTAAGTTCAGCGCAAACATTTAAAGCCGACTTTGCCGATTTATTGGCGCAAGTTGAACGAGCCAAAGCCTTGAATCAACCGCTTAAAGTAGTGATTCCAGGGTTACTAAGCTTTTTATATTTATCACGGATTGTCGATAGCAACACCACACAAGCGGATAAACACGCTTGCGAATGTGGTACAGACCATGCCGACATTAGCGCAGATAAAGCCACACTAAAATTTGTCGATCAACTACTGCCGATATACGTGCAACTGCTCGATGACTTACGCAGCAAAGGTGTAGAAGTCGTGCAAATAGACGAGCCCATTTTAGTGCTCGAGCTTGCGTCTGAATGGCAAGCGGCATTTGAACGTGTTTATAACCTATTGCAACGTCGTGATGGCTTAAAACTGATTGTTGCCAGTTATTTTGAAACCTTAGGCAACAATTTAAACCTTGCCGTGAACTTGCCTGTTGCAGGTCTACACATTGATATTACCCGTGAAAAGCAAGGTGAATTTTTCTGGAAAAAAGTCATTGACCAACTCCCAACCCATAAAATTTTATCGCTCGGTGTCATCAATGGACGCAGCGTATGGGCAAGTGACCTTGTTGCACTCAATGAGGTAGTGCAAACGGCACAAAAAGCTGTAGGCGAGCGTTTATGGCTATCTTCTGGTTGTTCGCTGCTGCATGTGCCAGTCGATTTAGCTTCTGAAACTGTACCAACAGAAATTGATGGCAAACTGGCTTTTGCACGTCAAAAACTGGATGAATTGGTGGCACTTGCTACTGGTAACATCTACGCCAATGAAAAACTATCTAAAGCCGCAGATCAAGCCTTTGATTTAATTGGTCAAGCACGTGGCGAGTCATTTGAAGCACGTTTTAAGGCACAACACGCCAAACTTAATTTACCATTGATTCCCACCACCACCATTGGTTCTTTCCCACAAACAGCGGAAATTCGTGCCGCACGTGCAGCGTGGAATAAAGGTGATTTGTCCAATACCGATTATGAAATCGCCATGAAAAAAGAAATTTCCTATGCGATTGACCAACAGGAAGATTTAGGACTGGATGTATTGGTACACGGCGAAGCTGAACGTACCGACATGGTGGAATATTTTGCAGGCTTGTTAGATGGCTTTTGGTTATCTAAATTTGGCTGGGTGCAGTCCTCTGTTAGCCGCTGTGTGCGCCCGCCGATTGTGGTCGGTGACATTTCACGTCCAAATGCCATGACTGTAGAATGGATTGAATATGCCAACAGCCTGACCGAAAAACATGTCAAAGGCATGTTGACTGGACCTGTAACGATTTTGAATTGGTCGTTCCCTCCTGCGCACCGTACTCGCCGTGAAGTGTGTTTGCAGTTGGCAGAAGCGATTCGTTTAGAAGTGGCAGATTTGCAAGATGCAGGCGTGGATATTATTCAAATAGATGAAGCGGCGTTCCGTGAAGGTTTACCACTGCGCAAAGCTGACCAAGCGGAATATTGGGACTGGGCAGTGAAATCATTTAAGCATTGTTCAAGCAGCGCCCGCATAGACACGCAAATTCACACTCACATGTGTTATTCAGACTTTAAAGACTGTTTACCGCAAATTACCGCTATGGATGCCGATGTGATTACCATTGAAACCTCACGTTCGGGTTTGCAGTTGCTAGAAGTGTTCCATGAGCAAGGTTACCCAAATGCGATTGGACCAGGTGTGTATGACATTCACAGCCCACGCACGCCAAGTGCCGACGATATGCGCACGGTAATTGAT
>SSHD01000036.1 GCA_008017255.1 Acinetobacter sp. | reverse complement strand
TGTGGCGTGTTGTGCCTTTTTTGCCGCCATATCCAGCATACCTGTGGCGGCTTGCATGCGTGATTGCATTGGGTCATCACTTGGATAATTACGCTGCGGTTCGGGTTCATCATACTGTTCTTGTTGTTGCCAATAATAGTTTTCCGCCGCTTGTCGACCATAGTCCTGCATTTGTTGGTGATGCTGTGCATTCATGGCACAAATATTGGGTAAATCTGAACAGGCCCAAATGGACAGCGGCAGGCTAGTTAAAAGTCCGACCAATATGGTTGGCAACATACGCATGAGCGTTTTCCTATTGTTGTAATGATGCTATTTTTTAGCATGTTCTGCGCCACAACGGGCAGATTTTTCTCAGCAGTTAAAATGGCACTGTCGACACAATTTCCACTGAATGATGCTGTAATGGATGCGGAAAACTTAAAGCACTGGCATGCAATGCCATACGTAGTAACTGAAAACTTTGTGGCTGCGGATGATACAGTTTATCGCCCATAATAGGGTGTCCAAGATACTGCATGTGTACCCGCAACTGGTGTGAACGCCCTGTTATGGGTTTAAGTGCGACTCGACTTTGATTGATTTCGGCATCGTATTCAAGCAATTGATACAGTGTTTTAGCCGGCTTGCCCAGTTCAAAATGCACCATCTGTCGCGGACGATTGTCCCAATCGGCAATCAATGGCACATCGACACTGCCTTCATGCTGCATTTTCCCTTGCACTAAGGCGATATAGCTTTTTTTAACCGTGCGGGCTTGGAACATTTTACTCACCGCCACTTCAGCAGCACGATGTTTGGCAAACATTAAAATACCTGAAGTTGCCATATCTAGCCGATGGGTGACTTTTGCCGTTGGATGCACGGCCAAAATGCGTAAATAAGCACTGTCTTGATGTTCTGGCAAACGTCCCATCACCGACAGCAGCCCCGCAGGTTTATCAATCACCACTAAGTCATCATCTTCATACAAGGTGACTAAAGCATCTGTTGGCGGTTGATAGATAAAGTGGTCATTTAAAGGCATGGTCAGCAAACTGAGTAAAAAGCGCGGGAGAATTATAGCGTGTTAAATCAGCAAATGGAGGCGGATCTACTTTGCCTAAACCCGCAGCAACCCACGAAAACCACGCACTGCATAATACGACCCTGCACCATTATGATAAGTAAACACCCGCCCATAACGCCGATCACAAAACAATGCACCATCGAGCTGTCGAATCGTATCAGGAGTGGCGATCCAACTGGAGCTTTTCAGGTCAAATTCACCCAATGTTTGCAAGTCACGATATTGCTGTTCAGTCAGTAATGTCACGCCCATTGCCGCTGCCATCGCACATGCGCTGTCTTGTGGTTTATGCTCTTTTCGAGCGTCTAAAGCAGCTTGGTAGTAGCACAGACTGCGCCGTGCTTTGGGCGTTTCTGCCGAGCAATCGACAAAGCAATATTCATCGGTTTCGGCATTATAGCCAATCACATCTGGCTCACCACCTGTACGTTCCATTTCATTTAAGCTGTGTAATTTTTGAGGATTTGCCTGTAATTTTGCGACGATTTTGTCCCACTCCACGTCGGGGTGGCGTGACATGTTTTGTTCAAACCGCAGGTGTAATTGCTGCAACAGCTCGGCATAGGTATCGAAAGACATGGTTGACTCTTTATTTTAGTTTTGATCCTGCATGATGTTACTGAAACGGTACATGATTTTGAGTCAAAATTTGTAAGTGTTCACTCTGCACAGCATTGTTAAGCCCAAATCACCATCACCGCTGCCACAATCACCAGCCACAAACCCAAATGATCGGTTTTAGCGAGTTTTTCTTTAAAGAAAAAAGCGGAGATGAGTAAGCTAAATAAAATTTCCACCTGCCCCAAAGTTTTCACAATTGCCACCGACTGCATACTCATGGCGCTAAACCAACCGACCGAAGCGAGAAAACTACACACACTGACTTTAAACGTCAGCCCAAGCCGTTGCCATAGGTGATAAAGCGTGTGGCGGCTAAACAACCCCAAATACAGCAGCAGAACGATACATTGGAAGGTAATTAAGCTACACAATACCCACGCTGCACGATGCAAAAATGGCAACATTGGCAGCTCTAAACTGGCTTCACGAACCAACAATGAAGTAATGGCAAAACATAAACCACTACCCAAACCAATCATTAAGGTTCTGAGTGACAATTCGTTATGCTGCCGACCTTGGCTGAGCAGGAACACCGCCACCGCACCAATCAATACCCCAACCCAACCCCACGTGCTTAAATATTCCTGTAAAAAAACCACTGCAATTAATGCCGCTAAAATTGCTTCACTTTTTGCCAAGCCCACACCTATGGCATAGTTACGCTGCTGAAACAGTTTGACCATGAGTGCAGTCGCATAAATTTGACTGATGCCCGCAATGAGCACATAGCCCCAAAAGCGATTGGAAAAACTGACTTGAGCCGTAACAGGTTGATGTAGATATAGAAATGCCAAATAACTAAAGGCAAAAATCGGCGCAAATAGGAAGCGTGCCAGTGTTGTGCCGTAGACATCGACCGTGCTCGAAAGTTGTTTTTGAAAGGCATTGCGCCACGCCTGCATAAAGGCAGCCATGAGGGTAAAGAGTATCCACGCCATGCTCATGCAGATTAAAAACTCAATTCATCAAAGTCTGTGATTTTCGATAGGTAAATAGGTGCATGATTAATTTTGCTCCATGTTTCTTTGAATTTTGGCTCGGCTTCTTCATCTTCCGCTAAATTTTCACGAATGACTTTTTTGCCCGTTAAAAAGTTGATACTGGTTTCACTTTTAACATAAGGGCCGTGATTGTTCGAATCATCATACCCAATCAGGCGTAGGTCTTGTGCTTGCACTCGAAAACTATACCCCCAATAGCCATAACGCCCATGCGCATAGCTCACATGCAATACGCCTTTTTCAATCGAGAACCATAACTCAGGAGCAAAATACACCCCACCCTCTTCGTTTTCTGAACTAAAGCAGCTTAGGTTTTGCAGCAGTGGCTTGTATTTGCCTTTGTCTGCCAGTAATACAATGATGCCACGGCGGTTACGGTCTAAATGCCCTCGATACTCATGATTGACCCATTGTTTCGGGTCAGCACCTTTGACGATGAGTACCACATCGTTGCGCCCATCTTTATTCAAATCGCCTTCAATTGCTTGAAATAAATTATATTTTGCAGGCACATAAGCCTTATATGTAACTTTGTCTTGACGTAATTTAAGTTCTTCTGCGGTTGGCTGTGCTTGAGCAAAGCTGCTTTGCGGGAAAATGAATGTCGCTGATAGCAGCAGCGTAATGAGAGATGGTATTTTCATCGATTTTTTAATTGTGGATGTATTGAGCACAGGCTAACTGAAAAAGAGGATTTAAACTACAGCCAAAAGCATCGTTTGACTGTACTCATACAAAAAATCACCCTAACTTTTGTCCTGCTTTTTTATACAAAATAGTTGCCGTTATGGCACGGAATGACTGATATTTTCTAGTTTTTTTGCACGTATCCAACGTACGCCTATTACGATCAAAACTAACACCGCAACGGCAATAAACACTGGCATAATCATGGCAAGAACGGACAGTACGATTGCCCCGATCCATTCACCTGTCGCGATCACAGAATTACCGAATCCACCTGTAATGGCAGTGGAGACACCTCGTGCGGCGACGGTACTCATTTGCACCACGCCTGCGGTGCCACCACCGACGATAATCGCCGCTGCCCACGTCGCAAACTGTGACATTTCGTCACTACTGACGGCCATGGTGGTGAGTGTGCCTGCAAGCATGGCTGCTGGGGTGGCGATGGTGTCGAGCAGATTATCCACCCACGGCACATAGTACGCACCAATTTCGCAGAGAGTAGCAAAGCCTAAAGCCATGCAGACCGACGGCATGGCTAACCATTCAAAGCCTTTCATCGGCTCAAACCATCCCATGATTGAGGCAATACTCATGACCAATAAGGGCACAAATACCCGAAAACCACAGGCTGCGCTGAGTCCAACGCCGATACAGAGTCCTAAAATTGTTTCCATGATCGGTTTCCTTTTTGATTATTTTTAAATTTATCATGATTCATTCTAACCACTGACGGGATAATTTATACACAACGTGTTAGAAATTTTTAGACACTGGATAACTTTGCTTAATTAAAAAGCAACTTGACTAAAAACCCGACCCCATTAAACTAGTCATATAACTAGTTATTTAAAGGTGAACATCATGCACACATGGTCTGTTCAAGATGCTAAAGCTAAATTTAGCGAATTACTCGAATGTTGTACGCTTGAGGGCACACAATTGATTACTAAACGTGGGGTTCAAACTGCGGTACTTGTCCCGATTGAGGAATGGCAACGCCTCACCTCTGCGGCAAAACCCTCTTTAAAAGCATTATTATTAAATGATGAGCATCGTTTTGAAATGGATGTACCACGCTCAAGACAAGTCAAACGCCGCGCAATTCCTGAGTTGGATTAATCGATGTATTTGTTAGACACCAATGTCATTTCTGAATTACGTAAGCCTAAACCGCATGGGGCAGTTGTTGCTTGGGTTCAATCCATTGAAGATAAGGATTTATTTTTATCTGCCGTGACGATTGGCGAAATTCAGGCAGGGATTGAAATCACTCGTGAACAAGATACCGCCAAAGCCCAACACATTGAGCAATGGTTAGATTTGGTTGCAAGTTCTTATAATGTACTACCGATGACGGCGGATATTTTTAGAACGTGGGCAAAGTTAATGCATCGTACATCAGATACTTTATATGAAGATGCGATGATTGCAGCGACAGCAAAACAACACAACTTAATTGTCGTAACTCGAAATATCGCGGATTTTAAAGGCTTTGAGGTGAAGTTGTTGAATCCGTTTGATGGTGCGACATATCTTTGATTTTGTTTCTAAGTCATACCCTGAAACAGTGTTGCAACACACCGCCCGCTTCATATACAGACACTTCTTCTGCATCCTTTACTCACCATTTGCTACATAATGCGCGTATAGAATATCTGCAAAATCACTTTCAGTGACTTCACCAATGACTAAGTCTCTGACAGCATCAGCTAACAGCTCGTTATCTTCTAGCAGTTCATAATCATTTAAAGATAAATATTCCAAGGCAACAGCTAAGCCAGTTCGTTTATTCGCATCAGATAATGCATGAGCATTTGCAATGCTTGAGGCATATTTAGCTGCTATTTCAAAAACATCATCTAAACCATCATAAACAATCGCATTATCCACACGAGCTAAAGCACCTTGCAGCTTTCCAACATCCGCTGCACCTTTCATGCCTTTTTCTGTGGCTAAAATAAAGGCATTAATCTCAATCACACGCTCAAATGGAAAACAAATAATATTCATTACATATCTGCAAGGCGTTTAAATGTCTTACTATGTGTACGCAACGCTAGTTTTGTTTCTGACTTTACGATTTGACGACCAGTTTCACCTGATAAATCTAATTGCTTCGTTGCCTTAATTTTTGGGCGTTCAACCGCAGCAACACCATATTTTTCTACTTTTTTATTCATCAACCAATTCCAATAAAAAAAGCTCCATCCTAAGATAGAGCTTTCTTGTCTTTTTTACAACGTTAAAGCTTTATCAAGCCACATTCCCTTCTAAAAAGTCTTGTGCAAAACGCTGTAATACCCCACCCGCTTCATATACAGAAACTTCCTCAAGCTTATCTAAGCGACACGTCACAGGCACTTAGCAATCACACCCAATTCTCAACCTTCAACCCATCCACTCGTGAAAACTCTTTTTCATTATTCGTCACCATAATCCAGTTATTTGCTCGTGCATGCGCAGCTAACCATAGATCATTCGATCCAATAATCTGACCTTTAGACGACAGTGCTTGGCGTATTTCAGCATAATGAGCGGCAACATTTTCATCCAATACAACCACTTGAATCATTGAGGTTAATTCATCTATCACCTTTAGTGCTTTTTCTTTGTGCTGACTTTTCTCTGCACCAAAACGTAACTCACCTAAAG
>SSHD01000078.1 GCA_008017255.1 Acinetobacter sp. | reverse complement strand
GTAAAACAACCCACTCGGTCGAGCTTCGCCTCTTTCAACCAGTCCAATAGCATTTGGAAATCGGCTTCGGTTTCACCTGGAAAACCCACCACAAAAGTAGAACGAATCACCAATTCAGGGCATTTTTCACGCCACAATTTTAGACGCTCTAAAGTGTTTTCACTATGCGCAGGTCGCTTCATCAATTTTAAGATGCGTGGACTGGCATGCTGAAAAGGAATATCTAAATATGGCAGGATTTTCCCTTGAGCCATTAGATCAATTACTGCATCAACATGTGGATATGGGTAGACATAATGTAGGCGAACCCAAATCCCGAGCTGACCAAGTGCTTCGCACATATCGTAAAATTTGGTTTTTACTGGCTGACCATTCCAAAAATCGAGTTTGTATTTGGTGTCTACACCATAAGCAGAGGTATCTTGCGAAATAACGAGAACTTCTTTCACACCTGCGCGTTTCAGTGCAGCAGCCTCATCTAACACGCTGCCGACTGGACGTGAAACAAGATCGCCACGCATACTTGGAATAATGCAAAAAGTACAGCGGTGATTACAACCTTCGGATATTTTTAAATAGGCATAATGTTTTGGCGTTAAACGCACGCCTTGCTCAGGTACAAGATCTATAAATGGATTGTGCTTTGCTGGTGCAGGCACATATTGGTGCACTGCATCCATGACATCGCTATATGCAGCTGCGCCTGTGACTTTTAAAACATTCGGGTGCATTTGGCGAATTTTAGCTTCGTCTTTTCCTAAACAACCAGTCACAATCACACGGCCATTTTCGCTCATGGCTTCGCCAATTGCATCTAAAGACTCTTGAACCGCAGACTCAATAAAACCGCAGGTGTTGACCACAACAAGGTCTGCACCCTCGTAATCTGATGCAACTTGATAACCTTCAGTCTTTAACTGAGTTAAAATTCGTTCAGAATCTACCAATGCCTTAGGACAACCTAAAGATACAAAACCGACTTTGGGGGTCTTCATGAATCTGCGCTCCACTTGAATCGGCGTATTGTATGTCTTTTCTTAGCCGGCGCATAGCAGCAAAACAGCACTTTGTAAAACGCACCAAAATAATACTAAGTTTTAAGTAAAATGCAGTAGTGCACCGTTTTGAAACAAATTAGAATATGCAAATCATGCGCGCTAACTGAAAATGCTATATAAGTCGCATAAAGCATAAATTAAGTCATTGAAATTTAGCCAATACAAAGTTGGCTTGTATTTTGCTTTAGTCAGTTTAGAAGTGAATGGCTATTCACCTACATGAATATTTATTGCGCCATTTTATAACAGGATGATTCACAAATGGATCAACAACACGCTATCGACTATAAACTCTTAGTAGATAATCTGACCACCGCCATATTATTGGTCGATAGTAAACTGAATATTTTCTATTTAAATTCTGCTTGTGAAGCATTGTTTGATATCAGCCTGTTACGCGCCTCTGGGCAACCCGCTCTAAACTTATTACATGCGCATGATGACGCATTTAATAGCCATGAAGCCCTACTCAATACCTTAAAAACTGGACAACACTATACCCGCCGTGAAGCGGTCATTTATGTGAATTTTAAACCTGTTCATGTCGATTACACGGTTTCACAGCTTAACAGCGGCAAAAACTCACAAAACTTGTTGTTGATTGAACTGAATCCAATTGACCGCATGCTCAAAATTTCCAAAGAAGAAAATCTGGTGCAACAGCATCAAGTGGCGCGGCAATTGGTACGTGGCGTAGCGCATGAAATCAAAAACCCTTTAGCAGGCATTCGTGGTGCAACGCAATTACTGGCACGTAGTTTAAACGATGAAAACTACAAAGAATTCACTGATATTATTATTAGCGAAGTCGATCGTTTAACTAACTTGGCAGACACCATGCTCGGCTCTCGCCAATTACCAAGTTATGAACATGTCAATGTGCATGAACCGCTAGAACGTGTTCGTTCGTTATTGGTTAATCAGACCAAAAAGAAAATTAAAATTACTCGCGATTATGATTTGTCATTGCCCGATGTTATGGCAGACCGCGATCAACTCATTCAAGTCATGCTTAATATTAGTGTGAATGCCATACAAGCCATGACTGAAAATAAAGATTTCTTTAACGGCTCTGAACCAGAACTGATTTTACGCACCCGTATTCAACGCCTAGTGACCATCAATGGTGTACTGCACCGCTCTACCGTGCGTATTGATATACAAGACAATGGCCCAGGTGTGCCTGAAAGTATTTTAGAGTCAGTGTTTTACCCTCTTGTTACAGGACGAGCTAAAGGCACTGGATTGGGTTTGAGTATTGCACAAAACATTATGCATCAACACAACGGGATGATTGAATGTCAATCCGTACCGGGAACAACCATATTTAGCTTATATTTACCTTGGGAGTCTGACCATGTCGCGAAATAAAATTTGGGTAATAGATGACGATCGTGCCATGCGTTGGGTACTCGAAAAAACCTTTAAAGAAGAAGGTTTTGATGTCACCAATTTTGAAGAAGCGCAATCGGCACTCGATCGTTTACATGACGATGCACCCGATGTCATTCTGACTGATATTCGTATGCCGGGTATAGATGGCTTAACTTTCTTATCTAAAGTTAAAAACAGCCATCCAGATTTACCAGTCATTATTATGACAGCTCACTCGGACTTAGAATCTGCGGTGTCGAGTTATCAAACAGGTGCATTTGAATATTTACCGAAACCTTTTGATATTGATGAGGCATTGGCACTGGTTAATCGTGCAATTTTACATATTAACAAATTGCAGCAACAAGAAGCCACCAAAGTTACAGCATCAACAGTACAATCTACTGAAATTATTGGCGAATCGCCTGCCATGCAGGAAGTATTCCGTGCAATTGGACGTTTATCACAATCGCACATTACAGTGTTGATTAATGGTGAATCTGGTACAGGTAAAGAGCTGGTCGCGCACGCCTTGCACCGACATTCACCACGTCGTGCCAAGCCATTTATTGCCTTAAATATGGCAGCAATTCCAAAAGATTTAATTGAAACTGAATTATTTGGACATGAAAAAGGGGCTTTTACAGGAGCCAATACCCAACATCATGGCCGTTTTGAACAGGCTAATGGTGGAACGCTATTCCTTGATGAAATTGGTGATATGCCCTTTGAAACCCAAACACGTTTACTCCGTGTCTTGGCAGATGGTGAGTTTTACCGCGTCGGTGGACACATTCCTGTAAAAGTAGATGTGCGTATCGTTGCAGCCACCCATCAAGACTTAGAGAAATTGGTGAATGATGGTCGTTTCCGTGAAGATTTGTATCATCGCCTGAATGTCATCCGCATACATATTCCTAAATTGGCTCATCGAAATGAAGATATTCCGATGCTTGCACAACATTTTTTGGCACGTGCAGGTAAAGAACTGGGGGTGAGCCCTAAAATCTTACGTACAGAAACCACTGACTATATGCAGCAACTGCCTTGGCCAGGAAATGTGCGTCAATTGGAAAATACTTGTCGCTGGCTTACCGTAATGATTACCGGTCGTGAGGTTTATCCTGAAGATTTACCTGCCGAGCTAAAACAAGCCTCTATGCAAAAAGCCATTGCCGATAGCGCCGTTACGCCTTTGGGCAGCAGCCCTGTGGTAGAACGCATGACGGTGCAACAGTGGGATGAATTACTGAGTCAATGGGCAATGCAAAAACTCAAAAATGGCGAAATGAAAATTTTAGACATTGCCACGCCGATGTTTGAACGCACATTGATTAATGCTGCATTGCAACAAACACGTGGCCGCAAACGCCACGCCGCAGAGCTTTTAGGTTGGGGCCGCAACACTTTAACCCGCAAACTGAAAGAACTAGGCTTAGAGTCGAGCGATGAAGACGAAGAAGAAGAAATTCGTTCGCTTTGATCAGGGATAGCACAGCAACGAATCACTCACTCGCTATGCTATAGGCATACAAAAGCTAGGGCTTTTGCTATACTGGCAAAAACCCTAGCTACCTGCTCGAATGTAATGACTGATATTTGTTATTTAAGCTGTGAACAGCCTCAAACCCGCCGTGGTCAAGAACGTCGTCTTGCATTGTTAGTAAACGCATGCGATTTGTTTCTTGAGCGGGGGTATGACGCTGTTTCCTTAGATGATATTGTCAACCATGCCGGCGGTTCTAAAGCCTCTATTTATAAATATTTCGGCAGTAAAGAAGGCTTATTTACCGCCATTTGTGATTATCGGCGTGAATTATTTTTTAAAGACATTTGCGTACCCTTTGTGTCAGGGAAAACCGATTTAAAAAGCCACCTGATTCAAACCTTAATGCGTTTTTATCAACACATTATTCAGCCCAAAAATATTGCCTTTATGCGTATTTTTTTAGAGCAATCGCAAAATAATACTGAACTGGCACATTATCTATATAACAAATGTGCCATTAATATCCAAAATTCCATATCGATGGCACTTGAACAAGCGCATGCTGCCAATGAAATTGACTGCATTCATCCGCTGTTTTCTGCCACCATGTACTTTGGCATTTTGCGTGATGTAGAGTGGCGCATTTTAATGGGCTTAAGCGTCCCTGCCGATGACACTGAAATTATTGATTATATTCATTATTCTGTAGACTTATTTTTAAAAGCGCATCAAAAAAATAAGGGTTATTGACATTACTTTTTGCATTTTATGACGCGTATAGTATAGTAGACGATTATTTTCTACTTACCACCCATCGAACAGCATTTAGTTATTGTTTTTATTCAATAATTATTGTGGGAGCTACTATGGCGCTGCGGCATTTCCTAACTTTACGCGACCTATCTACAGCAGAACTACAACGTGTTTTAGACCGTGCGCATGAACTCAAGCGTATGCAGCACAACAATACGTTGTTTCAGCCTTTTGTAGGTAAAGTTTTAGGAATGATTTTTGAAAAATCGAGTACCCGTACTCGCATTTCTTTTGAAGCAGGAATTTGCCAGTTTGGTGGCAATGCGATTTTCCTTTCACCCCGTGACACCCAACTGGGTCGTGGCGAGCCGATTGAAGATTCGGCACGTGTGATTTCCAGCATGTTAGATATTGTAATGATCCGTACTTTCGGACATGACATCGTCGAGCGTTTTGCTGCTTATTCTAAAGTGCCAGTGATTAATGGTTTAACTGACGATCATCACCCTTGCCAGTTACTTGCCGACTTACAAACTTATCAAGAACATCGTGGCAGCATTGCAGGTAAAACGGTGGCGTGGATTGGCGATGGCAACAATATGTGTAACTCTTATATAGAAGCTGCACATATGATGGGCTTTCAACTCAAAATTGCCACACCAGAAGGTTTTGAGCCAAAAGCAGAGTTTTTAGCTGAATTTGCCGACTGTGTAGAAGTGTTCAACAAAGCAGAAGATGCAGCGGTCAATGCCGACCTGATTGTGACTGATGTTTGGGCAAGCATGGGGCAAGAAGAAGAACAAAAAATACGTGAAAAAGCCTTTGCAGATTTTCAAGTCAATGAAAAACTCATGGGTTTAGCACATGCGGACTGTTTGTTTATGCACTGCCTACCTGCGCACCGTGGCGAAGAAATTTCTGAACACATGCTCGACCACAAAAATGCTGTGGTTTGGGATGAAGCAGAAAACCGTTTACATGCACAAAAAGCCTTAATGGAATTTCTACTCAACGAAAATCTAAAAAAAGATTAAGTGGTAAAAAAAACAGCATCATCAGATGCTGTTTTTTATTTTACGATCTAAATTGAACACTGCCATAAAAACACTTATAGTCAATTCATCCGTTTAGAATAAGTTTCTCATATCGTGAGAACAAACTTCACTACTGTGCAGCGAAGACTATGACTACACTCGAACAAGCACTGTCTGAAATCCCT
>SSHD01000045.1 GCA_008017255.1 Acinetobacter sp. | reverse complement strand
TACTGATTTTCAATCAAGCGTTCAGTTGAACGCTCAAGGAATTAGTGTTCAGCCCACTCAACTGTTGAAAGATCAATACCTTCTTTGTACATATCCCAAAGCGGAGAAAGTTCACGTAATTTCTCAACCGCAGCTCGGGTAATGCTTAACACATGGTCAATATCGGCTTCAGTGGTGTAATGACCAAAACTGAAACGGATTGAACTGTGCGCTAACTCGTCAGATAAACCTAAAGCACGTAGTACGTAAGATGGTTCCAGTGTTGCAGAAGTACATGCTGAACCACTTGAAACGGCCGCATCTTTCAGTGCCATCATCAACGATTCACCTTCAACAAAGTTAAAGCTGACATTAAGATAGTTGGCTACGTTTTGCGTTGGATGACCGTTTAAGAACACTTGTTCAAGGTCTTGTAAGCCATTCCAAAGTTTGTCGCGTAATAGGCGAATACGTGCTTGTTCGGCTTGCATGGTTTTTCCTGCAATCTCAAAGGCTTCACCCATACCAACCATTTGATGTGTGGCTAAAGTACCAGAGCGCATACCACGTTCGTGGCCACCGCCATGCATTTGTGCTTTTAAACGCACACGTGGGCTACGGCGTACATATAGCGCACCAATACCTTTCGGACCATAAATTTTGTGACTAGAAAAACTCATCAAGTCAATTTTCATGGTTGAAAGATCAATTTCAACTTTACCGGCAGCTTGCGCAGCATCGACGTGCAAGAAGGTTTTGTTGGCACGGGTTAGTTCGCCAATAGCAGCAACATCGGTAACGGTACCAATTTCGTTGTTGACCATCATCAGTGAAACTAAAATTGTATCTGGACGTAACGCCGCTTGTACCATTTCTGGGGTAATTAAACCAGTACCTAGTTCAGGTTCTAAATAAGTAATTTCAAAACCTTGCTCTTCGAGCTCTCGACAAGGGTCTAACACCGCTTTATGTTCAATTTTACTGGTAATAATGTGCTTACCTTTTGAACCATAAAACTGTGCAATACCTTTTAATGCTAAGTTGTCAGATTCGGTTGCGCCCGAAGTCCATACAATTTCACGTGGGTCGGCTTTAATTAAATTTGCTACTTGCTCACGCGCATATTCCACTTTTTCTTCGGATTGCCAACCGTAGGCATGTGAACGCGATGCAGGGTTACCAAAAGTTCCCTCAAAGGTTAAACATTCCATCATACGTTCTGCAACTTCAGGCAGTACAGGAGTGGTTGCTGCGTAATCAAGATAAATTGGACGTTTCATGTCAAATACCTGTAACCGATAGAAGGGCTGAATCTAAACTTACTGAATTTTGACGCAAGGCAACGGTTTGCACGTTGTCATGCACAATTAAGTCGGCAAGGCTGATTTTTGCAAGATAATCGGCAATATGATGGGAGAGGTCTTGCCATAAGTCATGTGTTAAACACATTGCACCATTTTGGCAGTTGCCTTTATGGTCACAACGGGTTGCATCGACAGTTTCGTTTACGGCTTCAATAATTTCTAGCACAGTAATTTCAGCGGAACTGCGCGCAAGGTGATAGCCACCATTGGCACCGCGTACACTGGAAACTAAACCATGACGCTTAAGTTTTGCGAACAACTGTTCTAAATAGGCAACTGAAATAGATTGACGCGCTGCAATTTCTGCAAGCGTGATCGTTTGTTCAGTAGGTTGTAACGCTAAGTCAAGTAGAGCAGTGACTGCATAACGACCGCGAGTGGTAAGACGCATGATGCGATACACATGATGAGACTAGATAAATGAATTTTATTAATTCCGACTAAAATAGTCAAGTTTTAAATTGGCAGGCAAGGCTTGAAAATTCAAATATCGTTAGATTTATGAGGCAAATATAGTATAAACAAAATAGGCGATAAAAATAAAGCCACACAGCGCAAAGCAAATATTGGTTATACGTTGCCGTTTGTGGAGTAGATGAATACGGTTTTGGTATTGCTTGACTTCGATCCGCAACGTGTTGATTTCGGAACGTTGCATCTCAATTTTTTCCAATAAAGGCGCAATACGTTGCTGCGAAGCACGTGCATCATCTTCATCATCCCAAGCGTTAAACCATTGTTTCCAATTGCTTAAAATACTTGTCAAAGTGAAGTGTGGTATTAAATCTTTAAATTCTTCAATGAGCGCAGCATCGCCAACTAAGCGCATATTGTTCAAGCTGGTTTGATTGTTAAATACAAAAATCTTTACTAGATCAATCAGGGTGCTGTTGATTTCAAGGTCGATGTGTCGATCTAGTCGATCAAAATCAAATAACAACCCTTTTTCAGTAAATTGAATGTAAAAATCAAAGAAAGGAATGTAGCTGTTAATGTGAAAGGTGGTTTTTTGATCAATTAAATTTTTTGCCTGCACGCGTAGAGCAACATCATGGGTCAAGATGAAGGAAAAAAAAGTTTCTAAAACAATGATCATAATGTTTAGCAACAAATGAGGATGTTTATTTCTTTGTTGCGTTTGACTCATAGGTTTGTTGTCCCTTCCCAATGACACGATATAAATAAATGCTACAAATTTGAGCATCCTTACTCAAGCAGTATTTATAATTTATAAGACTCTATTGCTTTGTAGAACAGTTTTTTAAAACGATCAAGTGCTAACTTTGATATTATAAAAACATTTTTATGGTTTAATGTCCGCATTAACGGTCAAGTGCTTAGGAGCAACGGTTCATGGAAAACCCAAATTCAGAACATTCAAATGAAGATGTTGAGTTGGAAACCAAAGCAAAATCAAAGAGTTCTAAGAAGGCTGCGCTTGATTTTAAGAAATATACCCAACAAATTTGGTTGGCGGGTTTAGGTGCTTTTTCACGTGCCGAAGAAGAAGGCAATAAATTATTTGACTCTTTAGTCAAAGTGGGCGAAGAGCTGGAATCAAAAACAGTCGATTTTGCCGATCAAGCCGTAGGTAAGGTGACTGAGCGTGCCAAAGAGACAGTCACCGATACCAAAGATAGAGTCGAAAAGATTTTAGATACCGGTGTAAATCACTCATTAAACCGAATTGGTTTGGTCACACCCAAAGATTTACAGCACATTGAACAACTGTTGGTGCAACTGCATATTAAGGTCGATGCTTTGATTGAAGAAAATCAACAATTGAAGACGAAATTGAATAAGAAGTAAAAAATGAGAGATAGTCGGCTTTTTATGCGGCATTTCGTCATTTATTTTCGTGAATAAGTACTTTCGAGTATTGCGTTACCCCGAAAGCATTGCTATAAAAGCGTCATGGCCTTTTTAAAATATAGCCTTGGAACTTAACAAACGATATAAGAGGATATTTCGACTCATGAATAAATCAGAATTAATTGATGCGATTGCGGACAAAGGTGGGGTGTCTAAGTCGGATGCTGGTAAGGCACTCGATGCAACAATTGCGTCAATCACTGAAGCGCTAAAAAAAGGCGATACAGTTACTTTAGTTGGTTTCGGTACATTTAGCGTTAAAGAGCGTGCTGCTCGTACTGGCCGTAATCCTAAAACTGGTGAAGAGTTACAAATTAAAGCCAGCAAAGTACCAAGCTTTAAAGCTGGTAAAGGTTTAAAAGATTCAGTTGCTTAATCTTTTAGCTTAAAAAGACGCACCGTATTTGGTGCGTTTTTTATTTATTGAATGTAGAAAATGTGTATTGGCACTTTATTCTGCATTCATTCAGTTGGGTTTTTCAGTTAAAATTGCCCCGAAAATAAAATATTGGAATACTTATGGAATCGTTTCGTACCCTCATTAAGGGTTGGCTTGGCAAAGTCTTATTAGTTTTGTTTTTGACTCCTTTGGCGCTGGTCGGTATTGAGGGTTATTTTGCCGGTGGTAATAGCGCAGACGTTGCAAAATCGGTAAACGGTCAAAGTATTTCTACCAAAGATTTAGACAGCGCTACTAAAAATTATAAAGATCAATATTTGTCTTTGGCGAAAGGCGATGAGTCGTTATTGAATTTACCGCTGATTGAGCAAAAAGCCTTAGATGCCTTAATTGCGCGTAGTTTGTTGCAGCAACAAGCGGAAAAACTGGGTATTTCCTTAAGCGATGCTCAACTTGAACAAATGTTGGCACAACAACCAACTTTTCAGCAAGATGGCAAATTTTCGCAACAGATGTATGAAAATTACTTACGTTCAATGGGTATGACCAATCAAGGCTTAATTGCCAGTTTGCGTCAAGACCATGCCTTAAAAATGATTTCATCGAGCTTAATGGACTATGCATTGGTGAGTCAGCATGACTTACAGCAATTGGCGAATTTGCAAACTGAACAACGTACTTTGCATTTGGCCAGTATTAACTTAGATGAATACAAAAAAGGTGTTACGGCATCTAGTGCAGAAATTAGCGCTTACTACAACGCACATCAAAATCAGTTTAAGCAAGTCGCCAGTGTAGATTTAGATTATGTGGTGTTAAGCCCAGCATTGTTGCCACAAGCCAACCTTGCAGTGACTGAAGCCGATATAAAGCAAGCCTATGATGCATTTGTGGTTGCACAGCAAAAAGATGTTAAACGTGAAGTGAAACATATTTTAATTACCGCAGATAACCGTTCTGATGCTGCAGCGCAAAAACTTGCCAATGAAGTGTATGCGACTATTCAGGCGGGGCTGCCATTTGCGCAAGCTGCGGCGAAGTTTTCTGACGATACTAGCTCTAAAGCCAATGGTGGTTTAGTCGAAGCCTATGCAGCAGGTGTGTTTTCTGCCGATTTTGACGCGGCTGTGACTGCGTTGAAAAATGATCAAATTTCTAAACCTGTGAAAACCCAATATGGTTATCACATTATTACCACCAATGTGCCCGTCGCGAATATTCCGTCATTTGCAGCTGAAAAAGCCCGCCTAAGTGCAGAAGTTGCAACCACTAAACGTGCCAATGCTTTTAGTGATGCTGTGAATAGTTTAAATGAATTGGTGGTAGGTAGTGATTCCTTAGACGCGGTGGTGCAAGAAGTGAAAGCCGCAAAAATTGAATCTGCTAACGGCGTGACTTTGGCGACGCAACATCCATACTTAAGTGATGTGAGCGTAAAAACCAAAATGTTTAATGATGATGTGAAAAACGGTGACCGTAATGCATCTTCAAGTATTCAATTGGCAAATGGCGATAGCATTTGGATTAAAGTTCGCAATTATCATGCGGCAGGTGTGAAACCTTTAGCGCAAGCTACAGCGGAAGTGAAAGCTAAAGTGATTGAAGATAAAGCCTACAAAGCAGCGCAAGCTAAAATGGCAAGCTTGTTAGCAGAGTTTAAAAGCCAGCCAGCGGCTCAAGTGGTAGCAAAAGCAACAGTTCAATTCCAAGATGCAGGTACCTTTGCACGCTCGCAAGGTTTAAAGCGCCCGATTGAACGTGCCGCGTTTAGTGTTGCGGCACCAAGCAAAGAGGGTATGTGGAGCACCACGACAGCACGCTTACCAAATGAATTGGTCTTAGTTGCGGTTTCAAACGTGAACTCGACTGTTGCCAGCACTTTACCGCCAGAGCAGTTGACCGAGTTAAGTAAGTTGTATCAGCAGTTCCGTGGGCAACAAATTTTAGAAGACTATACTGAATATTTAAAAGCCCAAGCCAAGATCAAATAAGTTTGATTGCAGCAATAAAAAAACCAGTTCAATGAACTGGTTTTTTTACGCTTAGCAAATTTGCAAAATTATTTTTTCTGAATGAATTTTACTTCTTCCGATTGTGGGTATTGCTTGAGTAATTGTGCTTTATATTGGTTGGCTAAAGCTGTGTTGTTATCAACTTCCATCGCAATGCTATATAGTTGATACATGGCACGTGAGGCTTTGGCAGAGTTTGGGTAGCGGG
>SSHD01000032.1 GCA_008017255.1 Acinetobacter sp. | reverse complement strand
TAATTTGGTATGATTGTAGAATAATTACTCGCTGCCCTTTCTAATACCCTCCGTGCACAGTCAGTAATTAAACTCCCATCATACCAAATTGTCCGCGATTATAGTCTTGCACCGCTTGTATAATTTCAGCTTTGCTGTTCATGACAAACGGTCCATAACCTTCAATGGGTTCATTCAGTGGCTGTCCGCTCAAAATCAGAAAGCGACTGTCCTGCTGTGCCTGTAGGGTAAAATCTATGCCCTCACGGCTAAGCAACACCATACTCGGCGCATCGATGTATTGCTGTGCATTTAACAGCACCGTGCCAGACAGCAACACCAATAACGTAGTATGCCCTTCGGTGACATAAAAGGTATGTTCTTGCTGTGCTCGCAGCGCGCCATCCCAAACATTCACTGGACTAAAAGTCGTTGCTGCGCCAAGCGTATTTTGATATTGCCCTGCAATAATCCGCAAGTGGCTGCCCACATCATCAAGCGCAATACTTTGAATTTGCTCGGCGCTTATGGCTTGGTATTTTGCTGGCGTCATTTTTGAATGTGCGGGTAAATTCACCCACAATTGCACCATTTCAAACAACCCACCTTGTGCAGCAAACTCGGGCGAATGAAACTCTTGATGCAGAATCCCAGCACCTGCGGTCATCCATTGCACATCACCCGCTTGAATGGTTCCACCACCACCTGCAGAATCTTTATGTGTCACCTCTCCTTGGTAAGGGATGGTAACTGTCTCAAAACCACGGTGTGGATGCGTGCCGACACCCTGCTGTGCTGTGGTTGGATCAAACCGATACGGTGCAGCATAATCCAACAGTAAAAATGGACTAATATCTTGCCCAAAAGCATCGTATGAAAATAGGTTATAAACTGGAAAACCATCACCCACCCAGTGCATATTTTTGTTTTGATAGACACCAAGAATTTTTTTCATGCTGTAGCTCCTAAACATAGAAGTGCTGTGATGATTTTATTCTACGCCGTATTAATTACGGCTTATAGTAGGCGCTGAACAACGGACAATTCTATTTATGCAACAACTTTACATGCAGTCGCATGATTGCCTTAATGGATAGTTTGGCAATGACCTCCGCCAAAACAAAAAAGGCATAAAACTGAGTTCTATGCCTTTCTAATATCTCTAAATTTATGATTTAGAACGGTAAATCGTCATCTAAATCAGCAGGTGCTGTCGCAGCAGGTTGTGGTGCAGATTTTGGTGTATTAAAACCATTACCCGCTTGTGGATTGCCCGCATAATTGCCTGCATTGCCACCACTTTGACCATAACCACCTGCATTATTGTTGCTATAACCGGTGTTGCCGCCCGCTTGATTATTGTTAAAGCGTGGTTGTGCAAAGTCATTGCCACTTTGCTCGCCCTGTTGACGTGAGTCGAGCATTTGCATCGAGTCGCCACGAATTTCTGTGGTGTAACGCTCTTGACCATTTTGGTCTGTCCACTGACGGGTCCGTAACGAACCTTCAATATACACTTTAGAACCTTTACGTAAATATTGTTGGGCAATTTCACCTAAACGGTTATGCAACACAATACGATGCCATTCGGTTTGTTCTTTACGTTCACCTGTGGCTTTATCGGTCCACGATTCACTGGTTGCAATAGAAAATTGGGTCAGTGAACCTCCATTTGGGAAGGTTTTGGTTTCAGGGTCTTTGCCCAAAGTTCCGACTAAAATAACTTTATTTACACCACGCATTAGCTGTTTTCATCCTATCTATTTCTGTTTCTGTGTTTTACTTTATAAGAGTTATGCTTAAATGACTAGCTCTTTACCCAACAAGAGCGTTAAATCTTGTCGCGCTGCATCATCTATACCGCGTTTATCGACTTTAATATACGCCACCTGTTGCTCAGGCATCACTACCACTTCTTCAATACCACGAATTGCCAATAATTTTGAAGTCCATTCATCTGTTTGTACCGCTTGCGGCAAAGCCAACACCAGCGACGACAAATAACGTGGTTGCTTCAAACCTAAACTCATCAGCAACCACAGTATAGCAACCCCTGCCAATACACTCCAGCCAAGTGCGGTATTATCGAGCATTAACAGTTGCCCACCCAAAGTCCCACCAAAGAACGCCCCTAAAAACTGGCTGCTGGCATTCACGCCCATAGCAGTAGCTTTCGATTGCAACGGCGCAGCTTTAGACAACCAAGATGGCAACAATGCTTCCATCACATTAAAGGCAATAAAAAACAGCCCTAACCCAAGCAGCAATACATAATGCGACTGATAACCAAAAATCAAAATCAGCAAACCAGCAATAATCCCTGCAATCGCACACAAGAAAATGCCGCGCATTTGACGATATTTTTCTGCCAAAATAATGCTTGGAAAGGCAAAAAATAAACTCAAGACCAATAACGGTAAATACACCCAACCATGCTTGGCTAATGGCAATTGCGCATATTCAATCAATTGCGACGGAATATAAACAAACATCGCCGTGAGTAATAAATGCAAGGCAAACACTGATATATGCAACCGATTTAGGTCACCCATGCGTAGCACTTGTGTGAGTTGTAACAGATAGCCTTGTTGAAAATTTTTATGATGTCGAGTGACTTTGGGTACCAGCAATAACATCAGCATTGCCGCCAAACCCATTATAGTGGTGATAAAAAATAACCCTGAAATGCCGACAACACTGGTCAGCCACGGCCCTAAACTAAACGCCACTACAAAAGACAACCCGATGCTCATGCCCATAGCCGCCATAGCTTTGGTACGCTGTTCTTCACGAGTAACATCGGCAAGCAGTGCCATCACCACCGCAGACACTGCGCCTGCACCTGCGATGGCACGGCCAATAATCACCCCATAAATACTTTCGGATAAGCCTGCAATGGCACCACCCGCAGCAAACAGCAACAAACCCAAAATAATTAAGGGTTTACGGCTAAAACGATCTGCCAATAAGCTAAACGGGATTTGTAACAATGCTTGAGTCAGACCATACACCCCAACCGCCAAGCCAATTAACGCCGGTGTGGCGTGTTGATAGCTTTGTCCCGCCACCGAAAAAACTGGAATAATCATGAACAAGCCCAACATGCGCAAGGCAAAAATACTGCTTAGGGCAAAGGTTGAACGACGTTCTAAAGCATTCATCATTGTAAGACACTAACACGGACTGGGCGAATTATAAGCCATTCGGCGACAAAGATGATCGGTGTTGATGATCTTTTCGAGAAAAAACATAAAGGAGCGAATTTCGCCCCTTTATCTAAACATCAGTTATTCAACAACACAAACCACCCACTGCGTTAAGAGGTCTGCTGTCGTTTACTATATTGAATAGATGCGATAACTGCCCAAACAATGAACGCCACCCCAATTAAACCCGTCACAATTTCAGGTACATGTAGTCCTGTACCACTGGCAATCATAATAAATGCCAAAGCACCAATGGCATAATGCGCACCGTGTTCTAAGAAAATATACGCATCTAAGGTGCCTTTTTCGACCAAATAAATGGTCATTGAACGTACAAAAATCGCACCAATCGCCAGACCGAGCATAATGATGACCACATCCGAAGTAATAGCAAATGCACCAATCACACCATCAAAACTGAACGAAGCATCCAGCACTTCAAGATATAAGAAGCCGCCAAAACCGGCTTTGACTACGCCTGTTGCTGCACCGTTTGAGTCATGCAAGACCGCATTGCCATTTTCATCAATTTCCGGCTCGCCGCCCAATAAATGGCTCAGCACTTGTACCCCAATATAAATCACGATACCCCAAATACCCGCCATCACCACTGCTAAACGTGCAGCTTCATCGATATTTGCCGCCATCACGAGCATCGCAATTAAAGCTAAGAACACTGACATCGCAGGTACACTCGCCAAACTGGCTAGGCGTGCTTCGATCCATTTAAACCAATGAGTTTCTTTGCCGTCATCAAAAAAGAAGTTTAAAAACACCAATAACAAGAAGGTGCCGCCAAAAGCAGAAATTTCCGCATGATGCGCCATCAATCGTTCCGAATAAGTTTCGGGATCATTCAGCGCCAATTTTGCCACTTCAAGCATGCCCATATCTGCTGTGACCGCCACAATCACCACTGGAAAAATCAAACGCATACCAAATACGGCAATTAATATGCCCACGGTTAAGAACAGCATTTTCCAGAAATGATCCCAACCACGCAGGACTGAGGCATTGACCACGGCGTTATCGAACGACAACGACACTTCTAGCACCGCCAAAATAACAGTAATACCAAATGCCTTGAGCATGGTTTCAACCCCTGCTGCGGGGCCGTGGGTATACCCCCAATAGGCAGAAAGTGCTAAACACACCATCGTAAAGAAAATGGAAAAACGGAAATGCTTCATGCGCAGCCTTTTATGCAGAACAATGGGAAGATAAAATCGAGCATATTGTAAGCGACTTTATGCCGAATAGCAGAAAAGTTTGGTGAACTTTTTTATACATTTCACAGCAACATCGAGCCATAAAAAAGCCCCTAAACAGGGGCTTAGTCGTATATCTATCGATATACTGTATGAGGCTCATCTCAAACTGAGCGCATTAAAGCATAAATTTACGGCTATTTATATGTCTAAAAGCATGGTCTACCAAAAATTCAACGCCAGTAAAGCCAGCAGTGCGGGCAGCGCTTGAATATAAATAATCTTTTTACTGGCAGTGATACCCCCATAAATACCTGCGATCAAAACACAGCCTAAAAAGAAATTTGCGAGTGCTGTGGCATAGGTGGCGGGTGCGCAAAGTGACCAGAATAAACCTGCGGCTAAAAAGCCATTATACAAACCCTGATTTTGCGCCAAGACTTTGGTCAGTTTGGCTTTATCTAAACTGTTGCCAAAAACTTTTAATCCCAACGGTTTGTCCCACAAAAACATTTCTAAAATGAGAAAATACACATGCAGCAACGCAATCAATGCAATAAGAACTTGGGCGACCATTTTTATTATTCCTCACAATAGTAAACCTATTTAATAGCTTTAAATTTAGCATTGATCGGGCGGAATTTTGAATTTTTTTTCAGCGGATGTTGCAATCGAATTTCGCAGCCCCACATTGCGCAGAAAAACGCGTAAAAAAACGATTTTATACAGCGTGATTAAAATTAAATCGCTATGATAGAGCTCTTTGATCTGTCTTCTTCTGAGAAAGTTTTATGAGCCAAAGTCATATCCGTATTCGAGGCGCACGCACCCATAATTTAAAAAATGTGTCGCTCGATATTCCACGTGACAAATTCGTGGTGATTACGGGACTATCAGGCTCAGGTAAATCTTCGCTCGCCTTTGACACTTTATATGCCGAAGGTCAGCGCCGCTATGTGGAATCACTATCTGCCTATGCACGGCAGTTCCTGTCACAAATGGAAAAACCCGAAGTCGATTCCATTGAAGGTCTAAGCCCAGCGATTGCCATTGAACAAAAATCCACCAGCCACAACCCACGTTCAACAGTCGGAACGATTACTGAGATTTATGACTATTTGCGTTTACTGTATGCACGTGTCGGCACACCGTATTGCCCAGAACATGACTTGCCGATGGTGGCGCAAACCATTTCTGAAATGGTCGATGTCGTCAAAGGGCTAGAAGAAGGTACCGCTCTGATGTTGCTCGCCCCTGTCGTACGCGAGCGTAAAGGCGAATACACGCAACTGTTTGAACAATTACAAGGGCAAGGTTTTGTCCGTGCGCGGGTCGATGGCGAAATCATTGATATAGATACCCCACCTGTATTAGACAAAAAGAAAAAACACAGTATTGAAGTGGTAGTCGACCGTTTTAAAGTCCGTGACGATTTGGGCAATCGTATTGCAGAATCTTTTGAAACTGCATTGCGACTTGGTGGTGATATTGCCATTTTGTCATGGATGAATGCCGAACATCCGGAACGGGTATTTTCTGCTAAACACTCCTGCCCGGAATGTGACCGTGCGGTAGCTGAACTGGAACCACGTTTGTTCTCATTTAACAATCCCTTTGGCGCTTGCCCAGTCTGTGATGGCTTGGGTACACGCAGCCATTTCAGTGCCGATAAACTAATTCCAAACCCTGAAATTTCCATTAGCCAAGGCGCTATTCGTGGTTGGGATAGACAACGTCCTTATTACTACACCATCTTACAAAAAGTGGCCGATCATTTTAGCTTTAATTTGGATGCACCTTGGAACACGCTAGATACAGACACACAAAAGAAATTTTTGCATGGTACTGGCAAAGAAAAAATTGACCTCAGTTATGTCGATGAACGCGGTCGCAAGCATAGCCGTGTACAGCCGTTTGAAGGCATTTTGCCGCATTTAGAGCGTCGTTATCGAGAAACCGAAAGCAATTATGTACGTGATGATTTGGCTCAATATCTATCCAATGCCGCCTGCGATGCCTGCGATGGTTCACGTTTGAATGAAATTTCACGTCATGTGCGAGTGAAAGACAAAACCATTGCACAAATTACCAAAATGTCGATTGGCGATGCCGAACATTATTATCAAGACCTAAATTTAGACGGCGCCAAAGGCGAAATTGCCGATAAAATTTTCAAAGAAATTCGTGAACGTTTACACTTTTTGGTCAGTGTCGGATTGAATTATTTAAGCCTTGCACGTTCGGCAGAAACATTGTCTGGCGGTGAAGCACAGCGTATTCGCCTCGCCTCGCAAATTGGCGCAGGACTTATGGGCGTGATGTATGTGTTAGATGAACCTTCTATTGGACTGCATCAACGTGATAACGACCGCCTATTGCAAACCTTGATACGCTTGCGCGACTTAGGCAATACCGTACTGGTGGTGGAACACGATGAAGATGCCATTCGTGCCGCCGACCATATTATTGATATTGGGCCGGGTGCTGGAATTCATGGCGGGGTGATTATAGGCGAAGGTAGCTATGATGAAATTACCAACAATGCCGATTCACTCACCGGACAATATCTGTCTGGCAAACTGAAAATAGCCGTGCCCAAACAGCGTACGCAATCACCACGCCCCAATGAAGTCATCAAGCTGTCTGGTGCCAGTGGGCATAACCTGCAACAAGTCGATCTCACCATTCCTTTAGGGATTATGACTTGCGTGACTGGGGTGTCAGGTTCGGGTAAATCTACTTTAATTAACCGTACCTTATTGCCTTTGGCTGCCACACAACTCAATGGTGCAACCACGCTCACAGCGGAAAAGTTTGATTCGATTGATGGCTTACAATATCTCGATAAAGTGGTGGATATCGACCAAAGCCCTATTGGACGTACGCCACGCTCTAACCCCGCCACCTATACTGGTTTATTCACCCCAATTCGTGAACTATTTGCCCAAACCCCCGAAGCCAAAGCACGCGGCTATAGTGCTGGACGGTTTTCTTTTAATGTTAAAGGCGGGCGCTGTGAAGCATGCGAAGGCGATGGCATGATTAAAGTTGCCATGCACTTTTTACCCGATATGTATGTGCCTTGCGATGCCTGTCATGGCAAACGCTATAATCGTGAAACTTTAGAAGTCGGTTATAAAGGCAAAAACATTGCCGATGTTTTGGAAATGACCGTAGAAGATGCCATGCATTTCTTTAGTGCCATCCCCGTGATTCATCGCCGTTTAGAAACGCTCACCCAAGTAGGTTTGGGTTATATTCATTTAGGACAAGCTGCCACCACGTTGTCAGGCGGTGAAGCACAGCGGGTGAAACTGGCGCGCGAACTGGCAAAACGTGATACTGGTAAAACCTTGTATATTTTGGATGAGCCGACCACGGGGCTGCATTTCCATGACATTGCCAAGTTGCTCGATATTTTGCATGAGCTACGCAACAAAGGTAATACCATAGTGGTGATTGAGCATAATTTAGACGTGATTAAAACCGCCGATTGGGTAGTCGATCTTGGCCCTGAAGGCGGCTCTGGTGGTGGGATGATTATTGCCGAGGGCACACCCGAACAGGTGGCTCAAGTTAAGATGTCACATACTGGGCGGTTTTTAAAGCCAATGCTGAGTTAATAGTTGAACTGCTTTTCAGAAAATTTTACCGAACACAATAAACTTTTCATTTGCTGGCGAATACACCCGTCATCCGCCTTTTCAGTAGGTTGCTGTGTGCCATTGCAAGGCATCTATTGTCACCAATTGAGCATAAAAAAAGCTCAGCCTTGGGGAAAGCTGAGCTAGTAAAACTAGGATGCAAAAGCACCATATACTTAAGGAAATGTTATGCAATAAAGATCAAATAAAGCAAATTAAATGATCTTTTATTTACAATGTGCGAATTTTATCACATAAAATGAAATAAACAAGTCAAGTTGAATGTTTGTGCAAGTTTTTAGTTTAGTAAACTCGCAATCACTCCATACATGTGCTGAGTGCTATAAACCGAATAGCATGACGATTCAGTAATAAAAACTCGCCAACACACTCATCAAGTTACATTCCCATGAAAAAGTACAAGTAACAACAACTGAGAAAAATGGGTCTTAGGAAGCTAAAACTAGATATTTCTTAGAAGTTTAAGTAACCCAAGATATACGCTTGAAACGATACTCTATTTCTTTTCAGGTGCAAATAGAATGTATGTTTTGCTACGCCATTAAACTTCGTTATAAGTCACAGCACCAAAGAAGGACTCATCAACTTCAACGACACCTTGCAACGATGCTTCAGGTTCGCAATGTTCTGCGATACTATGGCGTATTTAAAGAAAAATAGAGTTTGTCGATCGGACAGAAATCCGATCAACTCTGCTGTGCTAGATGCCGTAAAATCAAGAGTAAAAATCGCACAAGTTGCCTAAATTTTACTTCTGTGATTCTTGAATGGCGATAACACCTATTTTTTCTTTCTACCCTCAGTAAGTTACCGCACTTTAATTTGTGCTTAACCTCCTAAGAGCCTGCTGTAGCTTCAGATAACGACATCCAAACTATCGGCTTAAATGCGAAACTTCGCTTCTAAGACGCACAGTATCGGGAGTTGTAATACCCGATGAGTCAAAAAAACCAGTTCAATTGAACTGGTTTTTTTATTGGCTCACATTCAGCCTTACTTACTACTTACACTCAGGTCATTACACCCTAGAGTTTCTTATCTTCAATATTTAATGCGCTAATGGCCAATACCGCTTGGGTACGATTTTGCACAGCCAATTTGCGAAAAATAGCGGTGACATGCGCTTTAATGGTTGCTTCTGACACTTCCAGTTCATAAGCAATTTGTTTATTTAACAGACCTTCGGCAATCATCATCAACACGCGAAATTGTTGCGGCGTTAACGACTGCAGCCGCTCAACCAAAGCCGTTTCATCGGTAGCTCTCGAGTCAAATCCGGCATGGCTAGGTAAATGTGGCGGCAACCACAGCTCACCCGCTAAAACCTGTTGAATCGCTTCACCAATTGCATTGGGATGCGAAGACTTTGGAATATAACCCATCGCACCATGCGCAATCGCACGTTGCATAATCGACAGCTCTTCATGTGCCGACACCACAATAATCGGCAATGCAGGATATTGAGCACGCAGATAGACCAAAGCCGAAAACCCCGATGCACCAGGTAAATTTAAATCGAACAACAATAAATCGGGTGCTGCACCTTGTTCTAAACGTGCATAAAATTCATCGACATCTGCCGTTTCCTGAATCTGCGCCTGTGGCAGACCATAACGCACAACTTGAATCAAGGCATGTCTAAACAGCGGATGATCATCTACAATTAAAATATTCATAAGCGTTTAGCACAACCTGTTGTGTCGTACATTGGTGGTACGCTGCGATTCAAATTTGGGCTTTCCAAACTATTTTTAAATTAACATCTAATCAAACTCAAGCGTTAAATGATTATCTTTTTGCACGACTGCACTGCAAAGGTTCATCCATAAAAACAGCACCCCGCATATCAGGTGCAGAAGGTCCAAATGCGGGGGGCAATACACGTGATGTGCTCTTAACGCTGCTCGCTAGCAATCACTTTGGATAAACCGTCGCAATTAACGCCTCAACCACAGCTGGCTCAGCAAGCGTTGAGGTATCGCCCAAACTATCCAGTTCATTGGCAGCAATTTTTCTTAAAATACGCCGCATAATTTTACCGGAACGAGTTTTCGGCAAAGCAGGTGCCCAATACAAGGCATCCGGTGTGGCAATCGGACCTAAAACTTTACGCACCCAATTCACTAACTCTTTACGCAGTGCTTCAGATTCTGCAACATCGGCTTGTAAGGTGACGAACGTACAAATCGCCTGACCTTTAATATCGTGCGGCATACCCACCACCGCAGCTTCAGCAACTGCCTCATGTGCAACCAGCGCACTTTCAATTTCAGCAGTCCCTAAACGATGCCCCGAAACATTGAGGACATCATCGACACGGCCAGTGATCCAGTAATAACCGTCGGCATCACGACGTGCGCCATCACCCGTGAAATAAAAACCTTTGAAGGTCGAGAAATAGGCTTCGATAAAGCGTTGCGGGTCGCCCCAAATACCGCGCATTTGACCCGGCCAAGAGTCTTTAATCACCAAATTACCTTCGGCAACACCTTCTAGTTCCTTGCCTTCAGCATCCACTAAGGCGGGCTGCACACCAAACAATGGTCGTGTAGCCGAACCCGGTTTGAGTGCAGTTGCGCCCGGTAGTGGGGAAATTAAAATACCACCAGTTTCAGTTTGCCACCAAGTATCGACAATTGGACAGCGCCCCTCACCGACCACCTCATGATACCAGTTCCATGCTTCAGGGTTAATGGGTTCACCCACTGAGCCTAGCAAGCGCAGGCTACTACGGTCACTTTCACGCACATAAGCATCCCCCTCACGCATCATGGCGCGGATGGCAGTGGGCGCTGTATAGAGAATAGTAACGTTGTGTTTATCGACCACATGACCAATCCGTGCCCAAGTTGGATATTGTGGAATCCCTTCAAACATGACCGTGGTGGTGGCGTTACTCAGTGGACCATAGAGTAAGTAGCTATGTCCGGTAATCCAACCGACATCTGCGGTACACCAATAGACATCATCTTCTTTCAAATCAAATACTTCACGAAAGGTACTATTTACATACACCAAGTAACCGCCGGTGGTATGTAACACCCCTTTCGGTTTGCCAGTAGAGCCCGAGGTATACAGAATAAATAGTGGATCTTCTGCTTGCATCGGTTCAGCTGGGCAATGCTCATCCACTAGCATGATTTCATTGTGATACCACAAATCACGTGCAGGGTTAAACGGAATAGCGTTACCAGTACGATGCAACACAATCACATGCTGAACACTTTGCGTGCCTTGAATGGCTAAAGCTGCATCAACATTTTCTTTGAGCGGAATAATTTTTCCACCACGCATACTGGCATCGGCAGTAATCACTAATTTTGCTTGGCTGTCTTCAATACGACTCGCCAATGAATCGGGTGAGAAGCCACCGAATACCACACAATGCACCGCACCAATTCGCGCACAGGCTAACATCGCAATGGCTGCTTCTGGAACCATTGGCATATACAACACCACACGGTCACCTTTACCAATACCGTGCTTTTTCAGCACATTGGCAAAACGACACACTTCATCATGTAGCTCTGCAAAAGAAATAATTTTATGCTGTGAAGGATGATCACCTTCCCAAATAATCGCAGGTTTCAGCGCATTGTCTTTTAAATGTCGGTCTAAACAATTGGCGGCAACATTCAATTCACCATCGGCAAACCATTCAATTTTAAAATGCTCTGGATTGAAATTGGTATGTTTGACTTGCGTAAATGGTTTAATCCAGTCGATGTGTTGCGCTTGCTCTGCCCAAAAAACCTCAGGTTGCGCAATAGACTGCTGATAACGCTGCACATTGTCTGCTTCAGATAAGTGTGCGGTTGCTTTAAATGCCTCAGGCACTGGGTAGATTTCTTTCATGACTTGGTCCTTGCTGTTCATTCATCGCTTCTTAGAGTTGATGTTTCTAATGATGATGTTTTTTCACTATTTGCAGCAGTATACGCTTGCTTTACACGCTCAAACAATATCGCTTTGGTCGCAACAATG
>SSHD01000126.1 GCA_008017255.1 Acinetobacter sp. | reverse complement strand
CTTGGCAGTGGTCTTGGTGTTACGTTCATTCTTATATGAACCATTTAATATTCCATCCGATTCTATGGTGCCGACCTTAGAAACCGGTGATTTTATTTTGGTGAATAAGTTTGATTATGGTGTGCGTTTACCAATTGTGAATAGTAAGATTATCAATGTTGGCGAACCAAAGCGTGGTGAAGTGATTGTATTTCGCTATCCACCACAGCCGAAAATTAGTTATATTAAACGCGTAGTAGGGCTACCAGGCGATTATATTCAGTTTAAATCAGGGCAGTTGTTGATTAATGGTCAGCAGGTTGCCAAAGTGGTTACTGAAGTGCAGCGTGAAGAAGATCAATTAGAAACACCAAAGGTCTATTATTTCCAAGAAACCTTGGGTGAACATCAACATGTCATTCGTTACTTAGATGGACGCAACCCATTGGTTGAGCAATTTCATTTTGCTCAGCGCAAAGGTGCAGAAGCGTTGATTCCCTTTGTAGCCAAAGCCAATGATGTGTTTATTGAGAGTAATGGGGCAGATTGGGAAGTGACTGTGCCACAAGGGCAATATTTCGCCATGGGAGATAACCGTGACCAAAGTGCCGATAGTCGTTTTTGGGGCTTTGTACCTGAAAGTAACTTAACGGGGCGGGCTTTTTATGTATGGATGCATAAAGAACCAGGTTTGCATCTTCCAAGTTTCAGCCGAAATGGTAAGATTAATTAATAAAAACAGAAAGGAACAAGATCATGCGTCAATCTCAACAAGGGGCATCGTACATTGCATTTTTATTTGCGGCGATTTTATTTGCGATTGCGGTGAAAGCTGCAGTGGCAATTTGGCCAGCATATTGGGATGATAAAATTATTGATATGCAAATTCAGGGCTTACTTAAAGACAGTCCTACCGATATTACCCCAACCAAGTTTGCTATGGAAATGGATAAACGCTTTGATATGAATGGGATTCGCGATTTACGCTTTAAGGACATTGGCGTAGCGACCTATAAGGGTGATTTGATTGTGAAGAAAAAGTATGAAGTGCGCAAACCCTTTGTACTGAATTTGAGTTTATTAATGACTTTTGAGAAAACTTTTGACCAAAAAACTGCCAAACTGCAAACTGATTGATACGCGGCTACAGAGCCGCATTGGGTATCAATTTCAACAACTTGATCTGCTGGTATTGGCTTTAACGCATCGTTCTGTCAGCCACAAATCTAATTATGAACGCCTAGAATTTCTAGGCGATTCATTATTGGGTATGATCATTGCCAATGATTTATACCATCGCTACCCTTTAGAAAATGAAGGTCGTTTAACCCGTATGCGTGCTACGCTGGTGCGACAAGAAACTTTAGGCAAAATCGCCAATGATTTACAGCTCAGTCAGTCTCTCATTTTAAGTACTGGCGAACTAAAATCGGGTGGGCATCATCGTGAGTCAATACTTGCCGACACTGTTGAATCGATTATTGGGGCAATTTACCTCGATAGTCATGACCTGAACTTGCTACAACGCATTGTGCTAAAATGGTATACATCTTATTTCGACGACCTTGAACCGACCGATCAACTGAAAGACCCCAAATCACGCTTACAAGAGTATTTACAAGCACGTAAAAAACCTCTCCCAGTTTACGAGGTTGTGGATATTCAGGGCGATGCGCCGAACCAACATTTTACCGTTGAATGTGTGGTCGATGCCTGTCCTAAAGTTCAAGGTGAGGGCTTAAGCCGACGTTTTGCTGAGCAAGCTGCGGCGGCGCAAATTTTAAAATTATTGGAGCAATAGTTTGATGACTCATCCAAATGAAAATCAGCCCGAAACCACTGAACAGCAGGACAGTTCTTCACTGGTCGATCAATTTTTTAGTTCGCAAGGGATGAACATTCCTGCCGATTTTAAAAGTGGTTTTGTAGCGATTGTTGGTCGTCCCAATGTCGGTAAATCGACCTTAATGAACCATTTATTGGGTCAAAAGCTCTCCATTACTTCACGTAAACCGCAAACCACACGACATAAAATTGTTGGCATTGATTCTCGTGCAACATCGCAGGCGGTGTTTGTAGATACCCCAGGTATGCACAAGAAAGAAGTCAAAGCGATTAATAAAATGATGAATCGTGCAGCGCATTCTGCCTTACGTGATGTGAACTTGGTGTTATTTGTGGTCGATGCACAAAAGTGGACCCAAAACGATGAGTTGGTGTTAGAAAAACTCAAACATGCAGAGATGCCAGTCATTTTAGTCATCAATAAACTGGATACGTTTGAAAATAAAAATCAAGCGCTGCCATTGATTCAAGAACGTGCCAAGCTAATGAATTTTGCCGAGATTGTGCCAGTTTCTGCATTGCGTGGGGCGAACCTTGAACATCTGCGCGATACCATCGAAAAATATTTGCCGTATCAGCCGCCGTTATATTCTTTAGATCAAATTACCGACCGATCTGAACGCTTTCTTGCTAGTGAAATTATTCGTGAAAAAATCATGCGTCAGTTGGGTGAAGAACTGCCGTATGATTTAACCGTGCAAATTGAATCGTTTAAAACTGAAGATGCCACAGTGAATGAAAAAACCGGTCGCCTAAAAGCACCGTGTACTTATATCGACGCCACGATTTTTGTGGAACGTACTGGACAAAAGGCCATTGTGATTGGCGATAAAGGCGCGAAGCTAAAAAGTATTGGTATGGATGCACGTGCCGACATGGAAAAAATGTTCGAGCAAAAAATCATGCTGACCTTGTGGGTGAAAGTGAAGGGTGGTTGGTCGGATGATGAGCGTGCGTTAAAAAGCTTGGGTTATAGCGATATTTAACAAGGATGGACAGCGTATGAACAGCACCATGAAACTATTTGTACTGCTCAGCTGCGTTATTTTATTGCAGGGTTGTGTGCATAAACTGGTGACCGTGCCAGTAAAAGTGGCCTATAAAACCACTAAAGGCGTGGTGAAAGGCACCGCTGTTGTGGTCGGTGCTGTGATTCCTGATGGTGAAGAAGATGCACAAAACGAGGATCAAGACGAGCAGGATTAACATAGCTTATGATGCGTAATGAAGTGCTGCACGGCTATTTAATCCATCATCGTAAATACCGTGAAAAAAGCCATATTGTGCATTTATTTAGTCAAGAATATGGTCGAGTTGATGGCATATTAAGGCAAACACCTGCGCCACAATATCAACCGATTCGTGTGCAAGCCACTGGTAAATCTGAACTCAAAAATTTCACCCAATTGGAAATTTTACATCAACCGGTATTTTTTCATGGTGATGCCTTTTTTGCTGGGTTTTATTTAAATGAAATCGTGCTGCGTTTGTGTCCTTTAGAGGAAGCCTTGCCGCAAACATTTCGACAATATCAAGTGACTTTATTGCAGTTGCAACAATTGGCAAGCCATGCACAAGCGGACTTGTTTTTACGGCAGATTTTACGGCAATTTGAACATGCGTTGCTGCAAGAGCTAGGTTATGCAATAGATTTTGCTAGTGATGCAAATCAGCAGAGCATCCAACCCTTGCAACATTATCAGTTTCAATTGAATGATGGTTTTATGTCAGTTGCCCGCGAATCAAAGGCGACGCTCGATGGCGAGTCGATTATTGCCATGCAAAGTTATGTGGCTGGACAAGATTTTACTGCCGTACAATTGCAATTATTGGCTAAACTCTATCGGCAAATGATTAGCTCCTTACTCGGCGACCGACCGCTGAAAAGTCGTCAATTGTGGATTCAAAATACGCAAACTTCATCTTCTTAGCACGTACTTTAAAAACGTAAGCAGATTAAACGATAGGAAATTTTTATGGCGGCAATATTAGGTGTAAATATTGATCATGTGGCGACCTTAAGACAAGCGCGTGGTACCACTTACCCAGACCCAGTGCAAGCCGCTTTGGTGTGTGAACAAGCGGGTGCAGAGGGAATAACCTTACATTTACGTGAAGATCGTCGTCATATTCAAGATGACGATGTACGCCGTATGCGCCCGTTGTTAAAAACACGCATGAATTTGGAGTTGGCAGTAACTGATGAAATGGTGGCATTTGCCCAAGAAATCCAACCACAGCATGTGTGTTTTGTACCTGAACGTCGCCAAGAAGTGACCACTGAGGGTGGTTTAGATGTGGTCGGAAATTTTGACAAAGTCCAAGCTGCAACTCAAGCACTAAGCGCTATTGGTTGTGATGTGTCGTTATTTATCGATGCCGATTTCGCACAAATTGATGCCGCAGTGGCGTGTGGTGCGCCGACGATTGAAATTCATACTGGTGCTTATGCCGATGCAGCAACCGAAGCGCAACAACAGGCTGAACTGGCACGTATTGTGCGAGGGGCGGAATATGCAGCGAGTAAAGGCTTGGTGGTCAATGCAGGGCATGGATTGAACTTAAATAACGTGGCAGCCATTGCTGCTATTCCACAAATCCATGAGTTGAATATTGGGCATTCGATTATTGCAGACAGTGTATTCGTCGGTCTGACGCAAGCGGTCAAAGAGATGAAAGCGGCAATTCAAGCCGCTGCGAGATAAACCAATGAGCAGTTTAAACTATGATGAATTGATGCAGCCTGTCATCAATTTTTTAGGCTGTACGACACCACAAGCGTGGTTAGATGAAGCCATTAATCAGCTTGATATTTTGATGCTAGATCATGCCAATTGTGAGAAAAAAGCAGCCAGTACGGCAATGAATCTGATGTTTCGTTATAGCTTCTTTCCCGACTTGCAGATGAAACTGGCGCAACTGGTACGTGAAGAAATGCTGCATTATGAGCAAGTGCTCGAGTTGATGCTAAAACGTGGGCAGCCGTTAGTTGGCTTGAGTGCAGGTCGTTATGCGGGTGCACTGCGTAAAGAAATACGCACTTATGAACCTGAGGCTTTAATTGATGTGATGATTGTGGGTGCATTTGTAGAAGCACGTTCTTGCGAGCGTTTTTATGCACTGGCACCAATGGTAGATGATGAATTGGGGCGTTATTACCGTTATTTACTCAAGTCAGAATCTCGGCATTTTGAAGATTATTTAGCGTTGGCTTTGGATGTTGCCAAAACTGGCAAACTTAAAAATCCACAAGAAGATATTCAACAGCGTATTGAGCATATTCGTGAAGTGGAAAAGAACTTAATTTTAAGCCCAGATGATACTTTTCGTTTCCATAGTGGCGTGCCTGCCAAGCTCGAAATTTGAGCTTGCTGTATGCATAAAAGGCCTCTCATTACAGAGGATTTTTTATGCCATAGAAAAAACCCATATCAATGATATGGGCTTTTAGAATTTGGCTCTCCCACCTGGGCTCGAACCAGGGACCTGCGGATTAACAGTCCGTCGCTCTACCGACTGAGCTATGGGAGAATCTGAATGCCATTATAGGCAGCTTTTAAAATCGGTCAAGCTAAAAATGTCATCTGTGCTTCATTTTTGTGTCGTATGCTTTTTATTTGCACAATTTGTCTAAACACACAAAATAGCGCAGCAGCGTTTTTTGCTTATGAACGAATAATCATACAAGTGGCAGTTGCATGTGCATAAAGTTTGCCATCAGTATCAATAATTTTACCTTCGGAAATGCCTAAATTTTTACTGATATTAATCACATTGCCCGTAGCAATAAGTTTCTGATTTTTAGGAATGGGGCGGCACATTTTAATATTTAAATCAATGGTGCCATAACCCACACCTGCTTCAAGCATGGTGTGTACGGCACAGCCTGTGACCGAGTCGAGCACGGTTGCGGCAAAACCGCCATGCACACCACCTAAAGGATTCAGATGGCGATGATCGGCCTGAACTTCAAATTCAATAAATCCTTCGGCAACTTCTACAGGTTGCATAGGCATGGTTTCACTAATACTAGGCGGTGGAATTTGTCCTGTACGCATTGCGGTTAAAAACTCAAGTCCGTTCATATCTTTAGGGTGTTTCATATTATTTGCTCTTTATAGTTCTAAAAAGGAACTTGTGTTTGAATATAAAGAGTGACTAGCGTACTGTCAAATTGAAGTAAGCATTAAAAAACTGCCGAATGATGATCATTCGGCAGTTTGAAATTAAGCTATTTTTACACAGCACTATTAAGATGTAGTTTTTTCCGCTTCAATTGAAGCAATTGCTGCATCTACACCGTCGATTGAATCAGCAGCCTTTTTGATACGCGCTAAAGCATCCACCAGTACATCATCAGCAGTGGCATAAGAGATACGCATAAATCCGCCTAGACCAAACGCATCACCCGGAACAACGGCTACGCCAGTTTCTTCAAGTAACCATTCAGAAAATTCGGTGCATGATTTTAAACCTTTAGCACGAATCAATGGTTTGATGTTGGCATACGCATAAAATGCACCATCGGCAGCTAAGCAAGAAATACCGTTGATGGCATTTAAACCTTCTACAACAAAGTCATGACGGCGTTTAAACGCTGCAATCATTGGTTGTAATACATCTTGTGGGCCATTCAATGCCGCTTCTGCCGCAACTTGTGAAATAGACGTTGGGTTAGACGTCGATTGTGATTGAATATTTTTCATTGCACCAATCAATTTTGCAGGGCCAGCTGCATAACCAATACGCCAACCAGTCATGGCATAGGCTTTAGACACACCATTCAATACAATCGTGCGGTCATACAAATCTGGAGCAATAGTCGCGATGTTGTAGAATTCATCTTCCCAACGAATCGGCTCATACATATCATCCGAGGCAATTAAAACTTGTGGATGACGACGTAATACATCTGCCAAAGCTTCT
>SSHD01000076.1 GCA_008017255.1 Acinetobacter sp. | reverse complement strand
CGTTGAGTCTTTGGCATCGTGACCTGCCATCACATTCATTAAGAAAGCGCAATCTTCTGCCGAGCGTGCCATCGGCCCGCCCTGATCGAGCGATGAGGCATAGGCGATCATCCCAAAACGAGAAACACGCCCATAGGTCGGTTTTAAACCCGTTAAGCCGCAGAAAGATGCAGGCTGACGAATCGAACCGCCTGTATCGGTACCCGTGGCAAAAGGTGCAAGATTAGCCGCCACTACGGCTGCTGAACCACCTGATGAACCACCCGGCACACGATCGAGTGCCCACGGATTTCTGGTCGCACCATAGTATGAACTTTCTGAGGTTGAGCCCATGGCGAACTCATCCATATTCACTTTACCCAGCGTCACTAGACCCGCTGTTTTGCCTTTGGCAACTACGGTTGCATCGTATGGCGAGATAAAGTTATCCAAAATTTTTGAACCGGCAGTGGTTTTAATGTCTTGGGTGCAAAAAATATCTTTATGCGCAATCGGCACGCCAGTCAGTACGGTGGCATTGCCTGCTTTCAGCGCAGCATCGGCAGCATCGGCAGCCGCAAGGGCGTGTTCTGCTGTCACCGTTACATAAGACTTTACTTGCGCATCGAGCTTGGCAATACGCTTTAAATAATGTTCGGTCAGCTCGCGAGAAGAAAACTGGGCTTGCTGTAAACCTTCAGTCATTTCACGGATAGATAAGTGGTGTAAATCAGTCATAGAAAAATTTCTTTACATTTTAAATATAAAAATATGAACCAATTGAGTGAATATTACTCAATCACACGAGGCACAAGATACAAACCATCTTGCACTGCTGGGGAAATAGCTTGATATGCGTCACGATGATTACGTTCGCTTACAATATCTGCACGCAGTGGTTGAGGATGATCGAACGGGCTTTTTAACGGTTCAATGCCATCGGTATCAAAGGCTTTTAAGGCGTCCATCATGTGTAATATTTTATTTAAACTTGTAGCAAATTCAGTACATTGCGTATCATTTAGCGACAATCTTGCCAGATGCGCAATCTTGGAAACTGTTTGCGCATCGAGGTCGCTAGACTGCTGAGTATCCGATGAAGACATACCATCACCTAATTTATGTTAAAAAAAATCAAAATATCGTGCGTTATGATAAGCGATTGACTTGTTCAAAGCATCACATTTAGTTAAAGTTGCCACCTTGTATCATATAAAGTTTAATTGAGAACGCCCCCGTGATTCTAAAACGACTAATTGGCTTGTTTTCGCCGGATTTAGCCATTGATTTAGGTACTGCAAATACCCTTATTTATGCACCAGGCCGCGGCATTATATTAAATGAACCAACTGTAGTGGCCATTCGCCATAGTGGTTCGCAAAAAATTGTGGCTGCTGTAGGACTCGATGCTAAACAAATGTTAGGTCGTACTCCAGCGAATATTTCAGCCATTCGTCCAATGAAAGACGGTGTGATTGCTGACTTTGAAGTGACTGAAACCATGTTGAATCAGTTCATTGGCAAAGTGCATGAAAAGCGTTTATTTCCACCTGCACCTCGTGTAGTGGTGTGCGTGCCATGTAAGTCGACTTTGGTTGAACGCCGTGCCATTCGTGAGGCGGTATTCAATGCTGGCGCACGTGATGTCCGTTTAATTGAAGAGCCAATGGCAGCGGCTATTGGTGCAGGAATGCCGGTTGAGCAAGCCTGTGGTTCGATGGTGGTCGATGTCGGTGGTGGTACGACCGAAATCGCTATTATTTCACTACAAGGTTGTGTCTATGCCGACTCACTGCGTATTGGTGGCGATGTATTTGACGAACAAATTATTAACTATGTGCGTAAAGCGCATGGCTGTGTGATTGGTGAAACCACTGCCGAAACCATTAAGAAAGAAGTGGGTATGGCAGTTGCCGACGGCAAACCACTGGAAATTGAAGTGCGTGGTCGTAATTTGGCTGAAGGTGTACCTCGTGCAATTACCGTCACTTCAGATGAAATTACCCAAGCCATTACTGATCCGCTACAAAGTATTGTCAGTGCAGTGAAATCGGCATTGGAACAAACCCCACCAGAGTTATCGTCTGATATTGCTGAACGTGGTATTGTGTTGACGGGTGGTGGCGCATTATTGCGTAATTTAGACAAACTTCTGGCGCAAGAAACTGGCTTACCAGTGATTGTTGCAGATGATCCACTTACTTGCGTAACGCGTGGTGGTGGTAAAGTGTTAGAGTTCTTTGACAATCCAAACCATGACATGCTTTTTGTTGGTTAAATTTTAAGGACTAGGCGGTGCAAGCGAATCTTTTTTCAAGACAACCGCCATCTTTTCGCTCGTTTGTCATTGCAGTCATCACTTGCTTAGTGGTGCTGTTTTTTGACTGGCGCATGCCTTATGTGGTGCAACCGGCAAGAGATGTCTTGTATGCAGCGTATAATCCAATTTATGCGCTTGCGAGCTACCCTGTATTATCACGTGAATGGCTCAGCCAACAAACCAAATCTGAAGCGCAATTGCGTCGTGAAAATACTGCGATGCAAGCCGAGCTGTTGCAGGCGCAAGTTCGACTACAAAAACTCTCGGAACTTTCTGCGGAAAATAACCGTTTAAGAGGGCTGTTAGATACGCCATTGATTATTGATGGTCGCATGCAAATTGCCGAAGTCATTGGTACCGATGCCGACCCATTACGGCATATTATTATCATTAACCGTGGTGCGGTCGATCAGTTAAAGGTCGGGCAAACGGTACTGGATGATAAAGGCATTATGGGGCAAATCATCAATGTTTATCCGCACAGCGCACGTATTATGTTGCTTTCCGATAAAGAACATTCCTTGTCCGTTCGTTTAGAGCGTACTGGTATGCGTGCGATTGCTTCGGGTACAGGTGACTTGGGTCAGCTTAAAATGGAATACATTCCCACCAGTGCCAACATAAAAGTGGGCGATAAAGTGTTTAGTTCTGGTTTAGGTGAGCATTTTCCAGCAGGGTATTTGGTCGGTACGGTGTCTAAAGTAAGCCGTCAAGGTTCGGGTGAGTTTGCTGAAATAGGCGTGATGCCTGCGGCGCAATTGGCCAGTGGTCACCATGTGGTGATTCTATTTTCTGAATCTTTAGCGAAGGAGCAGCCGCATGCCGATCGCTAAGCTCAATTATAAAAAACGCCAAGATCCGTTATGGATGATTATTACCTCGATTGTGATTGGCTCAGTGCTATTGGTGTATCCAATGGCGTATGAAACCTCCGGCTGGCGACCAGCGGTCATGTTGCTGATTATGCTGTTTTGGATTTTGTATCAACCGGGTTGGTCGGGTATTTGGTTTGCATTTGGATTGGGTATTTTTACTGATTTATTACTCGATGCACCATTGGGTTTAAATGCACTGAGTTTTGTGTTGATTACTTTTGCGACACGTTATTTTATTCGTGAGCGACGGATTTTAACCTTCGGTAATTCATGGGTGATTGCGATTATTGCGATTGTGTCGCATAGCGCGTTTATATGGATAAGCCAAACCATTTCGGGCATAAATTTCTCTATGGCACGACATTGGCAACCGATGTTGACCGGCATACTGGCGTGGCCAATGGTTTATTTCTTTTTGTATAAATGGCGCATCTAATTTTAGCTTCCAGCTCGCCACGGCGGCGGGAACTATTACAACAATTAGGCTTAACCTTTGAGGTGTACAGCCCAGATGTCGATGAGTCGGTGTTGGATGGTGAGCACATTGAAGATTATGTAGTACGTTTAGCTCGCACCAAAGCACAGGCTGTTTTGGCACATTCTCCAAATGCAATTGTGATTGCCGCCGATACCAGTTTAGCTTTTGCCGGGAAAATATTAGGTAAAGCTGAATCGAAACAACATGCTTTTACTATGTGGAGTGAGCTTTCTGGGCATTGGCACGATGTTTTTACTGGAGTATGCGTGAGCAATGCGACACATACACTCAGCACGGTAGTTCAAACCCAAGTACAGTTACTGCTACCTGCAGCTGAAATGGAGCACTATTGGGCGACAGCGGAGCCGATTGGCAAGGCAGGTGCTTATGCTATACAGGGCATTGCAGCGCAGTATATTCCGCAAATTCGAGGCAGTTATAGTAATGTAGTCGGCTTGCCTTTGTATGAAACGGCACAACTGTTACAACAGCTTCAGGCAACGCATTAACATATATTTTAAATAGAAGATTTTTATAAAATTTAGAGTGAATTATGGCAGAAGAATTGTTGATTAATGTCACACCGATGGAATGTCGGGTGGCTTTGGTCGAAAACGGTACGGTAAATGAGCTCTTTGTTGAACGAACTGTAAAACGTGGTTTGGTCGGTAATATTTACAAAGGCAAAGTGGTACGTGTCTTGCCTGGTATGCAAGCGGCTTTTGTGGATATTGGTTTATCTCGCACGGCATTTTTACATATCAATGATATGGTGTGGCCGCGTTCGCAGCCTACGCCCAATGTATTTGAGCTGTTGCATGCGGGGCAAATCCTCACTGTGCAGGTTATGAAAGACATGCTCGGCACCAAAGGTGCGCGTTTAAGTACCGACCTTTCTATTCCGTCGCGTTATTTGGTGTTTATGCCCTATGGCAACCATATAGGTATATCGCAGCGCATTGAAGCCGAAGAAGAACGTGATCGCTTACGTGGCATTATTGAGCGCATTCAAACCGAGCATCAACTACCCGGTAGTGTGATTGTACGCACCGCCGCCGAAGGTGTGGCTGAAGCTGCGATTGCACAAGACATGTGTTATTTGAGTAAGCTGTGGGAATACATACAGCGTGCTCAGCAAAATATTGTCGTTCCTTCGATGATCTTTGAAGAGCTGCCTTTACCACGCCGTGTGGTGCGTGATTTAGCCAGTGAACAAACCGCTAAAATTTATGTCGATTCACGCGAAATTTACGCCAAGCTGCAAGAGTTTATTGATGAATTTATGCCGAGTATGCAAGATCGGTTGATTCATTATCCGGGCGAAAAGCCACTGTTTGATTTGTATAATGTCGAAGATGATCTGCAAAAAGCCTTACAAACTAGGGTAGCGCTCAAGTCTGGTGGTTATTTGATGATTGACCAGACCGAAGCCATGACCACCATTGATGTCAATACTGGCTCTTATGTAGGGGGGCGTAGCCTAGAAGACACCGTGTTTAAAACCAATATGGAAGCCACTCAAGTCATTGTACGCCAGTTAAGACTGCGTAACTTGGGCGGCATTATCATTATTGATTTTATTGACATGCAAGAGCTTGAGCATCGCGAAGAAGTGATGCGTCAGTTTGAGAAGATGTTAGAGCGCGATCATGCTAAAACCAAAATTACCCAAGTGTCCGAGCTGGGTTTGGTGGAAATGACGCGTCAGCGCACTCGAGAATCTTTAGAACATTTACTCTGTGAAGCTCGTCCACCCTGTCAGGGGCGTGGTTATGGGAAGACCGCGGAGCCAGT
>SSHD01000102.1 GCA_008017255.1 Acinetobacter sp. | reverse complement strand
CTCGCGAAGAAGTTGACCCAATTTTGCTTCGTCCAGTAGATGATCTCGAGCTTACTGTTCGTTCTGCTAACTGTTTGAAGGCAGAAAATATTTACTACATTGGTGATCTTGTTCAACGTACTGAAGTTGAGTTGTTAAAAACTCCTAACCTTGGTAAAAAATCGTTAACTGAGATCAAAGATGTTTTGGCATCGAAAGGCTTGCAACTCGGCATGCGTTTAGAGAACTGGCCACCAGCTAGTCTCCGTATGGACGATCGTTTTGCCTATCGTAGCCGTTAATTAAGTAGGACTATCACCATGCGTCATCGTAATAGTGGTGTGAAATTAGGCCGTACCAGCAGCCACCGTAAGGCGTTGTTTCAAAACTTAACCAATGCTTTAGTTGAGCATGAGTTAATTAAAACAACTTTGCCTAAAGCGAAAGAACTTCGCCGCGTTGCTGAGCCTTTAATCACTTTAGCTAAAGTCGATTCTGTAGCAAACCGCCGTTTGGCATTTGCTCGTACTCGTTCAGCAGCAACTGTAGGTAAATTATTTACCGTTCTTGGCCCTCGTTACAAAGAACGTAACGGCGGTTATCTACGCGTGCTTAAAGCAGGCTTCCGTGCAGGTGATGCTGCGCCGATGGCTTATGTTGAGCTTGTAGACCGTGAAGTAAACTAATACTTCTACGTGTAGAACACTCAGTTGTTCAAAAAAGGTCGGTGTCATAACCGACCTTTTTTATTGCTTATATTTTAAAGATATGCAATACAAAAAACCGATAAAATTGAGATACATCCAGCGGTGTCGATTCGGCATAGATTTATAATTTTTAGCTCATTAACTGATTCTAAGCTTTTTTGTGTATCGCGCGCTAAAGTAACTTTTACACTCTTTTTACCTTCCCCTTGCTTATTTTCTAGCAATATTCAGCCGTTATTGATCTTAGTTCAGCTAAATCGTTAGGCTCTTGGTGGTCTTGCAACTCGGTTACAATCCATCATTCAGCAATACCAATCTAAGTGACGAAAGCAAATTTTCTTCTTCAACTTTCTAAAATGTCCCGTACTGATATAAAAAAACCGATGGATGACCAAACTTGACATTGTGTGTTGTCAAATTTGTGCTTTAATAAATTCAGCATGTTCACAGAGTAGAAAATGAAATGGAAAAGCAGGTTGATATTTTAATTGTGGGCGCAGGTATTTCAGGCATTGGTCTAGCTGTGCATCTTTCAAAAAACTGCCCACAGCGCAAATTTGAAATTTTAGAACGCCGCGAGAGCTTTGGTGGTACTTGGGACTTATTCAAATATCCGGGTATTCGTTCAGACTCGGATATGTCGACTTTTGGCTATAATTTTAAACCGTGGGGCAAAGAAAAAGTCTTGGCCAGCGGTCCTGAAATCAAAAGCTATTTGTCTGATGTTATTCGTGAAAACCATTTAAATGAAAAAATCCACTATCAGCATCGTGTGCTATCGGCAAATTATGATTCGAGCAAGCAAAAGTGGATAGTCGAAATTGAAGACTCAAATCATAAAAAGCAAACGTGGTCTGCCAATTTTGTACTCGGCTGCACAGGTTACTACAATTACGATCAAGGTTATGCGCCACAATTTCCACAGCAACAAGACTTTAAAGGTCAGTTGATTCATCCGCAATATTGGCCTGAAAACCTCGACTATAGCGGTAAAAAAGTAGTGATTATTGGCAGTGGCGCAACGGCGATTACATTAGTGCCATCACTGGTGAAAGGTGGGGCTGCGCATGTCACCATGTTACAGCGTTCGCCGACTTATATTGCTAGCGTACCAGCGATTGATTTTATTTATGAAAAAACGCGTAAATTTATGCCTGAAGATTTAGCCTATAAATTTACCCGTGGTCGTAATATTGGTATGCAGCGTGGCATTTATTTACTGGCGCAAAAATATCCGAATTTGGTGCGACGTTTATTGCTCAAAGGGGTGGAGCTACAGTTAAAAGGTAAAGTGGATATGAAGCACTTTACCCCAAACTATGCACCTTGGGATCAGCGTCTTTGTGTGGTGCCAGATGGTGATTTGTTTAAAGCCTTACGTGAGGGGCGTGCCAGTGTTGCAACCGACCAAATTGAAAAGTTCACTGCTAGCGGTATTCAGCTTAAATCTGGGCAGCATTTAGATGCGGATATTGTGGTGTCGGCAACTGGTTTAGAGATTCAAATATTGGGTGGTGTCAAGGGTTCCATTGATGGCAAACCAATGGACACCTCAAAGCATATGCTGTATCAGGGGGTAATGGTCAGTGATGTACCGAACATGGCAATGATTATTGGTTATATTAATGCCTCTTGGACCTTAAAGGTGGATGTGGCAGCCGAGTATATTTGCCGTTTAATCAATTTTATGGATAAAAAGGGCTATGCCGAAGTGATCGCTGTGACTGACAAGGCGGAGATGTTGCAAGACACGGTGATGGGCAGTTTGTCGGCAGGCTATATTGCACGGGCTGCCGATATTATGCCCAAACAAGGTAAGCACGCCCCTTGGAATGTTAGCAATAATTATTTAGCTGACCGTAAAAACCTAAAAGAAGCAAAATTTAACGATGGCGTGTTGCAATTTAAAGCGCACATTGCACAAGTGTCGCGTAAGCCAAAACTGGTGTCGTAAATTTTGTTGTAGCGAACCATAACACCCTATGTACTGCATAGGGTTTTTTTATGTGAATGGGGTGAGCGCATATTTAAATCTAACCAATATCGGGTATATTAGTTTTTTGGGATTTAGCGCTGTATTGCATGTGCGACTGGTGCAGTGTGCATACAGCAAGTGGTTGAACTGATGATAATATTTTGCAGCAAGGACAGCGTAATGAAGTCGATATTACTTTTGGGGACTTTGGTATTGAGCAGCGTGGCTTTTGCCGCAGATGATGCCAAACAAAAAGAAGTACTGGCGCAAAAACTAGTGGCGGTCGATGGCACTGAGCAAGGCTTGCAAGCAACGGATAAAATGATTGTCGAACAAATTCGTATGCGGTTACCGAAAGATTTACCGGAAAGTTTTTATAGCGATTTAAGCAAAAACTTAAATAGTGAACAGCGCAAACAGTTTATTGTGCAGCGTTATGTAGCGAGTTTTAACCCAAAAGAATTACAGGCAGCATTGAATTTTTATCAATCGCCAGAAGGTAAGGCGTGGGCAAAAAAAGCCAGTGATATTGGCAGTGAAGTAGGGCATTACACCACACAAAATGCACGCACGGCGTTAAATACCACCATGCAGCAATATGCAGACATCCCAAAGGTGAAGCAGTTAATGGCACACATGAATTCACCTGCGGCGGCTGTCGCTGCGCCAACTAGTGCAGCGGAAAAATCTGCGGACAAGTCAGTAGATAAATCAGCAGTTAAAAAAGCAGCAAATTAAACGAAAAGAGGAATCGTGCGTACTGTACGATTCCTCTTTGTTTTTGGGTTAAGTGCCCTTATAAGCTACGGGAAATTAATTCTTTCATAATTTCATTGGTGCCGGCATAAATACGATTGGCACGGTTGTCGATATAAGCACGCGCAATTGGATATTCCAACATATAGCCATAACCGCCATGCAGTTGTAAGCATTCATCTACGACTTTTGAGAACATCTCGGAAATTTTATATTTCGCTGCTGCCGCTGCATCGACCGCTAAAGCATCTTCTAGCTGTAATTGCATACAACGGTCTAAATAAGCTCGACAAAAGTCGATTTCGGTGCGCAGTTCTGCCAGTTTAAAGCGGGTGTTTTGAAAGCTGCCAATTGGCTTACCAAAAGCATTACGGTCTTTGGTGTATTGCAGGGTGTGGGCAAAGGCGGCTTCGGCACCGGCTTGGCAAATAATCGCCACGATCATGCGTTCCCAAGCTAACTCCTTCATGAGCATAATAAAGCCCATGCCTTGCATGCCGAGTAGGTTCTGTTTCGGCACTCGCACGTTATCGAAGAACAGTTCGCAAGTGTCTTGACCTTTCATGCCAATTTTATTGAGCGGTTTACCTTTGCTAAACCCTGCACGATCGGCTTCTACAATCAACAGCGATAAATTCGCCGAGCCTTTTTCATTATCGCCAGTTTTACACACCACAATCGCCATATCGCACAAATAGCCATTGGTAATAAAAATTTTAGAGCCGTTAATTACATAGTCATCGCCATCTAAAACTGCTGTGGTGCGCACCGCTTGTAAGTCGGAGCCCGTACCGGGTTCGGTCATGGCAATAGCGCTGACCACTTCGCCGCTAGCCATTTTCGGTAGCCAATGTTGTTTTTGCGCTTCATTGCCAAAGTTGTTGATGTAATTGGCGACAATGTCGGAATGCAAAGAAAAACCAGTACTGGAGTCCATGGCATAGGCTTGTTCTTCAATTAAAATCATACTGTACAGGCGGTCTACGCCAGAGCCACCATAAGCTTCGGGCATGGTTGCACACAATAACCCCATTGCACCAGCTTTGTTCCATAGCTCACGGTCTACATGCTGTTGTTGTTCATATTTTTCTATATTTGGCACCACTTCTTTGGCATAAAACTTCCGCACAGTTTCTCGAAAGGCATCGTGCTCTGCATTAAATAGAGTGCGTGGCAACATATTTGGAATAGGACGAATTGCGCCTGATTGCATAGAACTTTCCTTGATTTTATGGCAATGTTTTTGTTAAGTCTTACCATACAAGAACTTAAAAATAGACTGCAATATGCACAATGCTCAACTGTAATGATGCTTTTGGTCAATCGAGAAAAAGCACTGCCGATGGCTACGCAGATCGGGTACACTAGCCGACAACTTGTTGTATGGTAGAGCAGAGCATGTCGGAACAGTCGCAAGAGATGACACTAGCAGAACGTAAGGTAATTTATCGAGCCCGTCGTGGTTTAAAAGAAATTGATGTGTATTTTGATCCATACGTCAAAAACTACTATTTGAGCGCAGATGCGGGCGAAAAAGCCTTATTTGCAGAATTGGTCGAGCAAGAAGACCCAGATTTACTGGATTGGTTTATGGAGGTCGGTGAACCGCCACGCCCAGAACTGAAAGCCTTTATTGTTAAACTAAAACACTATGTACATGGCTAATCGACGCTTCGAGTTGCAATACAGTCGTTTTGCATTGTTGCTGCAACTGCTGGTTTTTATTGGTATTAGCTGCGTATTATATGTGTCGCTCACACTTGGGTTGTGGCTTTTGAGCTTACTGCTACTCAGTGTGACATGGTGGTTATTTCAACAACAACCTAAAATCCAACGCTTTGAATATTTGAGCGGTACCGATTGGTCATTTGCGCTGCATTCATCTGCGAACATACAGCGTAGAAGCATTGCAGGGATGCTCGATCATCATTGCTATGTTGTGCTGTATTTTACCGAGCGGCAGCATGTACCGTGTGTCATTTGGTGGGATCAACTCAGCACTGCGCAGTGGCAACAACTCAAACTTTGCGTAAAACTGCATTAATTGTTCGATAATTAAACTGTTTGATAAAAAATAAATCATTAAATATCAGTAATATGGGTTTATAAATTCATAAATAATTAAAATTGTTTGATTAAACGCAACAAAAAATCACAAATGATTGAATTGTTCGACAATTTGAATGTGCAGCCGAACTTATTTTAGTTACAGTACAAAAACCAAAGGTGAAGTGTGATCTAAGTCGGAAATTGGGACAATGAACACATGGTGGTTGTCGTTGAGTAGGCTCATGTGATTGCTATTGCAGCAGGTCCTAAGCAGCGCAACTTTACTCAGGGAACTTCTTGTACAGCATGACTTCGGTACTGTTGCTTAAGAAAAAGAGATTGAAAGTATCAGCTATATTGCATTGCCATGCGTATAGATGATGAACGCCAATCGAGTTACTAGGCTAAAAAGCGAGTGATGGAAAAAGTAGGAGGTCTCTATGGAGATTTCAATGTGGGTGATGCTGTTGGTCGCAATCGTGATGGCGATTGT
>SSHD01000088.1 GCA_008017255.1 Acinetobacter sp. | reverse complement strand
GCCTACAGCATCGGCAATATCCACCACCGATTCAGGTGATTCAGGATGTACCAACACCGCTGCATCTGGATACAACGCTTTCATTTGCGCAATACCACGGGCACGGAATTCTTCATGCACAATACATGAACCATCCCAAAGCAGCATGTCTGCACCAGTTTTCTTTTGGATATAACGACCTAAATGTTGGTCGGGTGCCCAAATAATTTTTTCGCCCAAACTATCTAAGTGCTCAATAATTTCAACCGCACAGCTAGAGGTTACCACCCAATCGGCGCGTGCTTTCACCGCTGCTGAAGTATTGGCATAGACCACCACAGTATGATCTGGGTATTGATCGCAGAATGCAGTGAATTCATCGACTGGACAGCCGATGTCGAGCGAACAAGTGGCTTCTAAGGTTGGCATAAGTACCGTTTTTTCGGGTGATAAAATTTTGGCGGTTTCGCCCATAAATTTCACCCCTGCAACCACGAGGGTTGAAGCCGCATGATCTCGTCCAAAACGCGCCATTTCCAATGAGTCAGACACACAGCCGCCTGTCAGCTCTGCCAGTTCTTGCACATCAGGGTCGCAGTAGTAGTGTGCTACCAATACGGCATCGCGCTTTTTCAGCTCTGCTGCAATTTCGGCAAACTTCTGTTGTTTCACTTCTGGGCTTAGACTGTTGTCTTTGGGTTCACCCAAACGATCTAAATGCGCTTGCACAATATTTTTGGCTTCGTTCGCAATTAAATTCGTATCATTCATAAAACGCCTTCTCTATGCTGCGTGTTTGCACAAGGGCAAACAATAACGTGGCTATGCTGTGATTTGAAGTCAAGCACATCATCCACAAACAAGCAATATAAAAAAGCCCCGCTGTGGAGGCTTCCATTATAACGCAAATTTATGAACGGTAATCGGCATTAATTTTGACGTAGTCATACGAAAAATCACAAGTATAAACCGTGTCTTGCGCTGTACCGCGTGCTAGATCAATCCGAATAGTGATTTCTTTTTCTGCCATCACCGCTGCGCCTGCTTCTTCAGTATAGTCTGGGTTTGCACCGCCATTTAAGCAAATTTGTACATCGCCCAACCAAACCTGCACTTTGCTGCTGTCGAGCTTGGGTACGCCTGCTTTGCCAATCGCCATGACAATACGCCCCCAGTTCGGGTCAGATGCAAACAGTGCGGTTTTAATCAACGGTGATTCCGCCACGCTATAGGCGACATCGCAACACTCTTGGGTATTTGCGCCACCTTCGACTTGAACGGTAATAAATTTGGTTGCACCTTCACCATCACGTACAATTAATTGCGCCAGACGGTTCATCATCCGCGCCAATACATCTAATACCTGTTGATAACGTGGGTCGGCTTGGCTTTGAATTTCTGCACCGCCTGCCAAACCAGTCGCCACAAAAATGCACGAATCATTGGTCGAAGTATCACCATCAATAGTAATGCGGTTAAAGGAGTGCTCAACGGTCGTTTGCAATAAACTTTGTACCAGTTCACGGCTAATCGGTGCATCGGTGGCAACAAAACTCAGCATGGTCGCCATATTCGGACGAATCATGCCTGCGCCTTTACTAATCCCCGTCATAGTATAAGTCACGCCATCGAGTTCAAATTGTTCGGAAGCACCTTTTGGTACGGTGTCGGTGGTCATAATGCCATAAGCGGCATCGGCCCAACTGTCTGCATTTAATGTATTTAATGCAGGCTGTATGCCTTGAACTAAACGCTCAATGGGTAGTTGCTCACCAATCACCCCAGTTGAAAACGGTAGGATTTGATTAACGGCAACACCAGTCAATTCAGCCAGTTTGGCACAGGTCGCTGCGGCATTTTTATAACCGACATCGCCTGTTGCAGCATTGGCGTTACCCGTGTTAATAATTAAATAACGTGCCTGGGTTTTCGCAGTGTTTTCTGCTAAATGTTTTTTACACAGCATCACTGGCGCAGCGGCAAAGGCGCTTTGGGTAAATACGCCTGCAACATTCGACCCTTCGGCAAATTCAAAAATGACCAAATCACGGCGATTTGGATAACGTACATACGCCTCTGTTGAGCCAATTTTTACACCCTGCACCACGTGCATTAGTGGCATTGCTACGTCACCCACAGCCATTTTTAAACTTCCTTTCATACAAATTTGATTATCCATCCCACAAGATACAAACAACACGGAGTCTTACCGAGTACTCATCCTATTTCAGGATAAGCTTTCAGCTGGAGTTACTTTTTTAAAAAAGTAACCAAAAACTTTGTCATCCGCAAAACCTGTTCACTTCTTGCATCTATTTAATTTCAACGATCAAAACAATGCAGTGTATATTTTCTAAGTCACGCAGGTTGCGGATAACATTTCCGAGTATCAAATTATCACTGAGATTATGAGAAGCTTATTCCAAACAGCGAGGAAAATCGAGAGTTAGTGAGATGGATAATTCATCAGCAGCTATTAATCACCTTAAAACAAACCAATCCTCAACCCTCCATAACTTAACATTTACTATAGTGGAAGGCGGCATGGATGACGCACGTTTGGCTGTGGTATCAGGGAAGTACTATCAGCCAAACAAAAGATTTTTGTTACTTTTCATCTCTGAAAAGTAAAAGAACACCGATATGTAAAACAAGTGCTTATTTTGAATAGGTCTACAACAAAACAACCCTTAAATATGGAACTACTCAATTTTTTAAGTTAGATATTATCTTTAGCTCTGATTATTCTCTAAACTCAACAGAATCTGCTTCTTATCCAAACCGCCCGCAAAACCCACCAAAGCTCCAGCCGAACCAATTACCCGATGACACGGCGCAATAATCGAAATTGGATTCTTACCATTGGCAGCACCCACCGCCCTTACGGCTTTTTCATTGCCAATTTGTCGCGCAATATCTTTATAACTGCGGGTTTCACCATAAGGAATACTCAGCAAAGCCTGCCAGACCTGCTGCTGAAATACCGTACCCTGAAAATCTAAGGGTAAATCGAACTGCTGTCGTTGCCCTGCAAAATATTCGGCAAGTTGCTGTTTGGTTTTCAATAACATCGGATGTTGCGGCTTTTCAATCAATTCAGCGAGTCTGACCCGTTTATGATCTTCATTATCCCACATCACTGCAACTAAAGCAGAATCATGTGCAACCAGTTTTAATGCTCCCACTGGGGAGTCAATATACATATAAACCAGTTGCATCTACTCGCTCCGAATAAACCGCCCTCAACTCTTTTAAATAAAGAGCGGAAACTTAACTCAATTTGTTGACAGTTTCATTAAAACCAAACCAGAGACGATCAGTACTGCTGCAATCATTCGCATTGCGGTCATTGGTTCATTTAGAATCAGAATCCCCACAGCAAATGATCCTATCGCGCCAATACCTGTCCAAATCGTATACGCTGTTCCCAATGGAAGCGTGCGCATAGAAATCGACAGCAACACCACGCTTAAAATCATAAAAACAATGGTCACTACACTGGGAGTTAAACGCGTGAAACCCTCGGACAGCTTCATTGAATATGCCCAAATAACTTCAAAAATACCGGCTAAAATTAAAATTACCCATGCCATTTCGCACACTCATCATGTTCAATGCTTGAGTCGTCCCAAGGTGATTCTTTCGCGGGAGGTCGTCCTCCTCTTTGTAGCAGTGTACTTTAAAACGGCATTTTTATGTGAAATGTTATGTATCTTTGGATGTCTTATTGCCACACAATACTTTCTACTCGCATCAGTTCACAAGCGCCATTACCAGTGTCTACACGTGACAATGAACTGCGCCAGCGCCAACCATCTTGGGTCTGAATTTCAATCAGCGTGCCTTTTAAATAGACCAGATCATCGGGTTTAATTTTTTTGATTTGTTTGGCGATTGCCGCATTGGCAGGTACGAGGTGCATATTGGCACTTTGTTGCGCAATGGCTTGCATGGAAATGGGTGGTGTGCTGTCGACCCGCCAATAATACCACCGGTTACGCTGCGAAATATCAACCTGTTCATACACGTGCGGATTCGCCATTTCGCCCCAACCCACAGCAATATCGGTCGGTGAAAATTCAGCCTCACGCCCAAGATGGTAGTCTTCTCGGCCCAGTACCCGAAATGAACCCTCGTAAGATTCCAAAGCCACCACTTGCACGCCTTGTTGTGGGGTAATTTGGCTTAAATCTGGGCTTGGTTGTAAGAACTTTGTCCAAACCAACCACGCGAAAGCCAAACCGAGTAAGCCATACATCCATCTTGGCATGTTATGAATCCTGTTTCTTATTCAAGTGATTTAACCATTGTTTGAGTTTGCCAAGTACCGCCACCGCCCACTGTTGCAGTGTCTTGAAATAACGCTCCAGAGCTGATGGTGGGAGCGCCGAGTCAAGCTCAGGGGTTGGTTGCGGAATCTGCAGATCCAAGGGCTCAAAATGCGACAAAGTTTGCTGCAATTCTACTCCTAAACCCAACTGCTGCAACACTTTAGTGACCTCATCAATTGAGTGCTGGTGATACAGCGTCACATGCCGTGTGTGTATATCGATATGATGTTCAAGCAACTTTTCAGCAAAGGGTAATAATGCTTTTCGTACTCGCTGGGCTTGCAGTGTGCTGCGTAGCTCTGGCAAATAAAAATAACTCACCTGCATACAGCCTGCATCGGGTATCAGCTCCAGTTGTGAATCACTGCAATCCGTTGGGTATGGCGCACGCTTTTCAACTGCTGTGTGGGTCGTTGTTTTGGTACCATCTTGTTGTTCTAAAGCCATTTGCGCACCCCGATTGACTAAAAAAGATACTGCCAGTATAAACCAACAGTATCTCAAAAAAATAACATTTTATACCAATATCAAAACTTTAGCCTTAAACCTGCGCCATACAACCAACCTGTTTCACGCTCAGATTCGGCTTGCCATGCGGTCTGTTTGTCGCCTTTGTGATAGCCATACGCAACATCGACAAACGGCATGACGTTTTTGCTGATTTCATAACGGGTTTCTAAGCCCAGTTGTGCGCTATTTAAACCAGACTTTTGTGCATCGCTAGACTCATCACTGAACACAATATTGAAGTCCAAATACGGCTGCACTATCCACTTTTGCGTTAGCAACAGATCACGTTCGGTTTCCAAATTGAACACAACTTGGCGGTCTTGCCCCACATACACATAGGCATCGGTTTCAAAGAAATACGGCGCTAAACCATGCAGCCCAAACACTGCATCGACTTGCTCTTGATCTACCTCTCGCTTAGCATCGTGGCGATACCGCATCCCAACTTGAGCATCCCAAAAATCGGCAATATTGCGACTGTACAAGACTTTGGCGGCGTATTCGGCTTGCTGTGATTCTGCTTTATCGCTATGTAATTTGATAAAAACCTTGTTTTCATCTGTGCCAATACGTGTTTCCAGCTCGGACTTTAGCACGCCTTCGCCATCATCATTGCGCAGCCATTTACTTTCTAAGCGGCTCGATTGATAAATTTGCCCACCATGTTCATGGCGATGATCGTGCGTAGTTTCTGCCCAAACCATACTGCTAAATGAAGCCATGACCGTAGCAATACAAACGCAGTGAACAACGTGCTTAGTGATGTGCATGATGCTCTCCTTTGTTTGCTGGCGCAGACGGCGCAGGCTGTGGCGCTGTACTGTGATCGGCAACGTTTGCCACAATCAACTTATTCATCATGCCTGCCGACATGTGATACAACAAATGGCAATGAATCGCCCATTCGCCCAGTTCATCTGCCGTGAGCATCGCCGTGACGGTTTGACCTGGTGGCACCACGATGGTGTGTTTATTCGGCATATCCACAGCACTTTGTCCATTTTCCAATTGCATAAACATGCCATGCAAGTGCATTGGGTGCGCCATCATACTGTCATTAATAAATTTCAAGCGGATGCGTTCGCCATAGTTAACCTGTAAGGGTTCCGCATCACTGAACTTTTTACCGTTAATCGTCCATAGATAACGCTCCATCGTGCCGCCCAAACGAATCACCAATTCGCTTTCGGCAGCACGGCTATCAGGCTGTGGAGTTAACGCTTTTAAGTCGCTATATTGCAGTGCCTTATGTCCTGTAGGCGTAGATGCATTCGCCCAACCATAGACAGGTTGTTGATCTGATGCTGTTTTTGTTGCAGCTGCATGTGCTGAATGATCCATTTGTTGATGCTGCGCATGATTCATTGGGCTATGGTTCATTGCTGCATGGTTCATTTTGCTATGATCTATTTCACTCTGACCCATCTGCGCATGCTGCATATTGCCATGCTCAGCCGATACCGTGCCATGTCCCATATCTTGCATGGTGAGCAAAGAACGCGGGCGTGGTGTTGGCATATGAATACCATGCGTCTGTGGCTGCTGCTGATTGTGCAAAGTGCCTATAGCAAAGCCACTACGGTCGATTGACTCGGCTTCTATTTGATAATGATTGCCTTGTGGCTCCACCATCACATCATAAGTTTCTGCTGCGCCTATACGAAATTCATCGACAGCAATCGGTTGCACTGGCTGCCCATCGGCGCTGACTACGGTCATTTTCAAGTTCGGAATTCGCACATCAAAAAAAGACATCGCTGAGGCATTAATAAAGCGTAAGCGGACTTTTTCATTCGGCTTAAACAGCCCAGTCCAGTTTTGTTCAGGCGTTTTGCCATTGACTAAAAAAGTATAGCCCGTGACATCGGACAAGTCGGTTTTCAACATGCGCATACGGTTCCACATGCTACGGTCTTGCCATGTGGCTTTTACCCCATCACGTTGTACTTGCTCTACAACATCCGCCACCGTTTCACGTTGGTTTTGATAGTACTCGGCAGATTTTTTCAGATTTTTCATAATCTGATCGCTGGTCGTATTATGAAAATCGGACAGCATCACCACATAATCACGCTCGGCTTGTTCATGTGCGGCAACTGGTTTTTTCCCTTTCGGATAAATCACCAAAGCACCGTACAAACCATCTTGTTCTTGACCTTTGCTATGCGCGTGATACCAATAGGTGCCGTTCTGCCGCACCTTAAAACGATACTCAAAACTACCATTCGGTTGAATGCCCTTGAAGCCATTAAAACCCGGCACACCATCCATCAAACCTGGCAGCAGCAAACCATGCCAATGCAAAGAGGTATCTTGATTTTTGAGCTGATTATGGACATGAATGACGGCTTCATCGCCTTCTTCAAACTCGAGCGTCGGTGCAATAAATTGACCATTGACAGTCATGCGTTGTAATGGCTTGCCAGTCACATTGACCATGCCCTGATTAATATTCAAGTGATATTCTTTGATAGCCGCCCAACTGTATGGCGCAAATAATAGGCTTATACTGCCGATAACAGCAGCAGATATTTTTGCAGACATCTTATTTTCCTCATCTGATAAAAACTGACTTTAAGGAGAATAAATCTCCCCGACCACCTCTTTATAAAAGAGATGAATTTAAGGCAGATCAGGTTTTGGGCGGGCGTAAAATCTGTTGCCAATAGCCAGCAAGATGTCGTGCCTGATAGTCGCTATGAATATGCGCGCTTTGCTCTAACATGGGTGAAAGAGATAAGCTGATTAGCTGTGGATTGAAGAGCACATTTACGTTTTGACAATGCGAGGGACTATTGCAGTCTGGACAATGCGCATCATTTTGTAGTTGTGCATCGTGG
>SSHD01000013.1 GCA_008017255.1 Acinetobacter sp. | reverse complement strand
TGCTGTATTTTCATCCAGTGAAAACACAGTAAACCTGCCAAACCAAGCATAATGAACAATAAAATACCTGGAATAGGGTTGCGGATAGACCAAGCAGAAACATTCATGCTATTGCTCCTGCGAGGTCGCGAGTTGTTTGGTGAGTGGTGTTTCTGGGATGTCTTCTGCAATGGTGATTAAATCACCATCGGTTAAGAAACCTGTGCCCGACGAAACTATTTTAACGTTTGCGGCTAAATCTAAAATTTCGACACGATCTGCTAAACGGCGACCAACCGTGACTTTTTGCTGTGTTACTCTATTATTACTGCCCACAATAAATACATAGGCAAAACCATCTCGCAGTAATAACGCAGTTTGTGGAATGGTCAAAGCGGGCTTTGCACCTAAATCAAATTCACCTTTTACAAACATGCCCATGCGTACTGCTTGCGTGGTCGGCAAATCGACATAAACCAACGCATAACGTGTTTGTGGGTCGATCACAGGTGCAATCATTCTCACCGTGCCAGTGATGGCAGATTGCGTAGGGTCTGGGGTGGTAATATGCGCAGTCATGCCTTGTTTGAGTTTATATAAATCTGCACTGGTGACTTCGGCACGCCATTCTAGACGATGATCTCGAATTAGCCGAAACAGCTCTTGCCCTGTTTGTGCTAAAGACCCTACGGTTGCGGTTCTTGCTGAAATCACGCCATGGTCGGGGGAGATGACTTGGGTTTGCGCCAAACGCAGTTGATTGCTGTCAATTTGTGCTTTGGCGGCATTGAGCCGTGCTTGCGCTGTGGCTTGTGATGTTTGATATTGGGTGGACTCTAGTGCAGATATTGCGCCAGTATTTTTGAGCTGCTGAATACGTTGATTATTACTGCTGGCACTGGCAAGTAACGCTTGTGCTTCGGCATAGCTGGCTTTGGCGGCGGCTAAGTCGGCACGAATGCTATCACTATTGATTTCTGCCAAAACTTGCCCGCGTTTGACTTCATCGCCAACATTGACATACACGCGCACGAGTCGTTGCCCTGACAATTCACTGCCAATGACCACTTCTTGCCAAGCGGCAATATTGCCATTTGCAGTAAAATTTTGTTGCCAATTTTGTAGCTGTGGTTTCGTTACCGTGACGGTAAGTGCAGGTTTTTGCTTAGAAGATTCAGCCTGTTGTGCTGTTTTTGTTGCACCGTCTTTTTGAGCAAGTCCAATTTGCCAAACTAAAAGTGCAATCAGCAAAAAAACAACAATAACGACTAAAATCAACCGAGTTTTTTTGTTTGTTGTTTGAAAAATTTGAGCTGCCATCTGTCCATAGTCAAATCATTTTTTGATGGCTAAGTATAAACGATGATTTCAACAGATGGTCAATATGTTATTGAAGAGATTTGTTGTTAAAATATGTACTTATGGCAAGAGATATAAGGCATATGCCTTATTTTTTCAAAAAGTTTTAATTGATTGTCTATATTGTATATACTGTATGTATATAGCAAATGAGTCATTATGATGATTACTTCTATTTTTATGAATAATCGGACGCAGGCGGTACGTTTACCAAGTGTTTACCGTTTTTCAGAACAAACCCAAAAAGTGTTTGTGCGTCAAGTGGGTGTTGAGCGTGTGATTAGCCCAGTCGATCAAGTGTGGGATAGTTTCTTTGATAACCCTGCATTACAGGTATCGGAAGATTTTGAGCGTGGAGAGCAAATAAATAGCGAACGAGAAGCCTTTTAAATGCTTAAGTATATGCTTGATACCAATATCATTATTTATGTGATTAAACAAAAACCACCAGAGGTTCGCGTTAAATTTAATCAAGTTGCCACACAGCTTTGCGTGAGTAGTATTACGGTGGCGGAACTGATCTATGGCGCAGAACACAGTCAATTTCCTGAAAAAAATCTACAGGTGGTAGAAGACTTTCTTTCACGCTTACAGGTTTTGGATTATGGTATTGATGCCGCAATTCAGTATGGTAATATCAAAGCCAGTTTAAGAAACTCAGGACGATTAATTAGTGACAATGATTTGCATATTGCTGCCCATGCTCGAAGTAAAGGACTGGTTTTGGTGACCAATAACAGTAAAGAGTTTGAACGTGTGCCAGCATTGCAATTAGAAAATTGGGTCAATAGCCCATAAAAATCCCTGAATTTGAAATCATCGCTTTCAGGGGAGCTACTTTACAGAATCGCTTTCAAACGTTTTACCACTTCTTCGCACTGGGCTAAATTTGCCACCAACGCCATACGCACATGACCTTCGCCCGGGTTACCGTGTTCGGTATCGCGCGATAAATAGCGCCCCGGTAAAACTTTGATATGTGCTTTTTGCATTAGCAATTTGGCAAAAGTTTCATCATTATCGACTTTTAACCAGTAATAAAACCCTGCATCTGGTTTTTGCAAAGGTAGTAAATGACCGAGTTCAGCTTGAAATAAATCAAACTTGGCACGGTATTGTTGACGATTTTGCTCTACATGAGTTTCATCATCCCACGCGACAATAGAAGCCAACTGATGTTGTACTGGCATCGCCGCACCGTGATAGGTTCGATATTGCAAATAAGGCTTGAGTAACGCGGCATCACCAGCGACAAAACCTGAACGCATTCCTGGTAAATTCGAGCGCTTAGACAGCGAATGGAACACGATACAATTTGTATAATCGTCACGTCCCATTTCAGCGCAGACTTCTAACAGCCCAATTGGTGCTTGATCGAACCAAAGCTCTGAATAGCATTCATCCGATGCAATCACAAAACCATATTGATCGGACAGCTTAATTAATTTTTTAAACTGTTCTTTGGACAGCACCGCACCAGTTGGATTACCCGGTGTGCAAACAAAAAGTAGTGCTGTTTTCTGCCACACTTCGGCAGGTACGGCATCGAAATCGCCCAAGTAACCATTTGCTTCGGTACAGTTGATAAAATACGGTTTAGCACCTGCGAGCAATGCGGCACCTTCATAAATTTGGTAAAACGGATTTGGCATGACGATATAAGGTGCATCTTCACGCTTAATCAGTGCTTGCACAAAAGAAAAAATACCTTCTCGCGTACCCGAAACTGGCAAAATATGTTGTTCTGCGCTAATGCTATTGAGTTTGAAACGCTGAGTAAGCCATTGCGCAATACTTTGTCGTAACTCAGGCAAACCCTTACTGTTTGGATAGGTCGATAGATGGGCGAAATGATCAATAATCGCTTGCTTCACAAACTCTGGCGCAGGGTGTTTGGGTTCACCAATGGATAGAGCAATAAGCGGTAAATCGGCAGGTTGCACGTCTTTAAAAAGCTGAGTTAACTTTTCAAAAGGATAGGGATGCAATAAAGATAAACTAGAGTTCATGTAACATAACCAGTAACAGTCCCTCATTTGAGCGAGGGATTCAGGTGGATTTTAAGTTGGATTACAAATTTGATTCGATGCTTCATCTAAAGCTGCTTTTAGCGTTTCAGCAAAGGCTTTGACTTCGTCATGGCTCATTAACACGCCATTCTTTTTCGTGACAAAGAATATATCTTCGGCGCGTTCGCCCAAAGTGGCAATTTTAGCAGAGTGAATATCTAAACCTTGCTGCATAAAAATCGCCCCAATCCGTGCCAATAAACCGGGTTGATCGAGCGTAGAAATTTCCACCATGTGCTGCTGTAAAGTTGGGTTCAGCACAATATCTACCGTGTTTTGCACATCAAAATGACGTAAATGGCGTGGAATACGGCGCTGCATAATCCCTGGATATTGGTCGCTATGGCTCAGTGCTTCCACTAGAGCATCTTTGACTTTGCGTTCACGCTCAGGTTCGGTCAACAGTGTACCAAAACGGTCGAGTACCAAATAAGTGTCTAGGCTAAACGCAGTGCTTGCGGTAATAATTCGCGCGTCTTGCACATCTAAATTCATCCGATCGAGCACGGCCACTGTGGTGGCAAATAAGTTCGGTTGGTCTCGGGTATAGATAAAGATTTGCACTGCATCATCAGCAGCATTTCGGTGCGCTCGAAGTAAGACCAATGGCGTAGGATTATCACCATGCTGCAAAATCGCTTGGGTGTGCCATGCAATTTCATTGGCAGATTCTTTGACAAAGTAGTCATCGCCCAGATTTTGCCAAACTTTCTCCACCTCTGCCAAAGAAAAGTCATTTACCAGTAATTCACTGGCAGCAAATTTGGTGTCTTCAATTAACATTTGATAATCAACCGGACGTCCCAAACCTGAACGGATCACATCGCGTGCATAGGTGTACAGTTGGCGCATTAAAGACGCACGCCACGTATTCCACAGGTTAGGGTTGGTGGCGTTAATATCGGCAACGGTGAGCGTGTAGAGATAATCTAAATGCTCCATATCGCCGACTTTTTCGGCAAATTCTTTGACTTCATCTGGGTCGGAAATATCTTTTTTCTGTGCGGTGAGCGACATCAACAGGTGATTATTAATGAGCCATGCCACCAGTTTGCATTCACGTTCGGTAAAGCCATGCGTACGACAAAATTCAATCGCATCTACTGCACCAAGCTCACTATGATCTCCACCACGACCTTTGGCAATATCATGGAAAATAGCCGCCATATACACAATATCTTGGCGCATCATGCGTTGGAATACGGAACTAACCACTGGAAAGGCTTTGGCAAATTCAGGTTCTTTAAAGCGGCTTAAATTGCGTAGCAATAGTAGCGTGTGCGCATCTACCGTATAAATATGAAACAAGTCATATTGCATTAAGCCAGTGATTTGCCCAAAAGCAGGAATATAATTGCCCAAAACGCCGTAGCGTTTCATTGCCACCATGGTGTCGTACAAATGCGGCGAACGAATAATTGACATAAACAAGGCTTGATGTTCTGGATTATCACGGAAACGCTGGTCTATACGTTTTGCTGCCAGTACCAATAAGCGCAAAGTGCGGGCACGAATACCGTTTATTTCTGAGTGGTTTGCCAATAAATAAAATAATTCTAAAATTGCACTCGGGTGTTCAGCAAAGACTTTATGATGTTGCACCGCCAATTTGCCATCGACAATTTTAAAATGCTCATTGATGTCAATAATTTGCCGTTCATAATCGGGCAGGCGTGGGGTCACAACCGATTCGCTAAAATACGCCAACAGCATTTCATTTAAGGTCGAAACCTGTTGTGCGGTGCGGTAGTAGCGTTTCATAAACTGTTCTACGGCAAAATTTTTCGGCTGCCCGTCTACACGTACATAGCCAAATTTAGCCGCAATTTCATGTTGATAATCAAATAATAATCGGTTTTCATCGCGCTTGGCTAAGCGGTGTAAGTGGCTGCGGATTTCCCATAAAAAGCTTTCTGCTTCTTCTAATTGCGCCAGTTCAAACTCGGTAATAAAACCTAAATGCACCAAGTCATAGATGCGGTTGACACGGAAATGTCGCTTGGCAATCCAACCAATTTGGTTAATGTCACGGATGCCGCCAGGTGCATTTTTAATATCGGGTTCTAAATTACTTTCGGTATTGTTATGTTGTGCATAGCGTTTGTGTTGTTCTGCCATTTTGGCATCATAAAAGGTTTGATCGGTCCACGTTTGCGCCACGATGCGACGTGGCCATTTGGCAAGGTGTGGGTAACCTGTAATTAAACGCGCTTCAATTAAAGTCGTCGCTACGGTTAAATCATTGCGGGCTTGTTCCACACAGTCGTTTAAACTGCGTACGCTAATGCCCGGTTTGAAATTGTTTACATCCCATAGCGAGGCAATAAAGTTTGAAATCAGTTTGCCGTGTTCTTCACTTATTTCATTTTCAGACAAAATCATAATGTCGATGTCGGAATGGGGTAGCATTTCACGCCGACCATAGCCACCAACGGCAAATAAACCCAGCTCAGTTTGATCTAAACCTGCATGATTCCATAACAAAACCAATGCTTCGTCTATGCAATTGGAGCGTGCTTTAATTACATCACGAATGGTTTGCCCATTGTCATAACTCTCTTGCAATTGTTGTTCTACTTCGCTACGCCATTGGTTAATGGCTTGAATGTCATGCTGACTAGTCACGTAGTTTAACAATGGAGATGTATTAATCATGAAAATGGGTCTTCTTATTCGGTTGATTGATTTAATCTCTAAACCCCTTCATTCATCAAGGGGATGCCTCCCTTTATTAAAGGGAGGTTGGGAGGGATTTATGTTTCCACACTCACTTGGTCAGCTGCTTGCTGTGCCAATTTACGTGCTGCTTCGGTCGTTTCGCCACGTGCGGTTGCTACACCCATACGGCGGCGTTTAAAACTTTCCGGTTTTCCAAATAAACGCAAGTCAGTGTCTGGGTGTTCTAATGCAATATTTACGCCACTAAAACTTAAGTTCTTGGCATCAACACCGCCGTAAATCACCGCGCTGGCTGCTACGCTATGGCGTGCTGTATTGACAGGTAAGCCTAAAATAG
>SSHD01000134.1 GCA_008017255.1 Acinetobacter sp. | reverse complement strand
GGTAATCGAGTGTTTGGTTGCGATGATTGCCAACTGATTTGCCCTTGGAATAGTTTTGCTAAAAAAGCCGTGATTGACGATTTTAACCCACGACATAGTTTAGATAACATCAGCTTGCTTGCGTTGTGGCAATGGGATGAAACAACCTTTTTAGAACGTACCGAAGGCAGTCCGCTGCGCCGTACGGGGTATCAATCGTTTAAACGCAATATTGCAATTGGACTCGGCAATGCGCCATACTCGGCGCAAATTGTCGCTCAATTGCAACACGGCAAAAGCTGCCATGATGACATTGTCAATGTGCATATAGATTGGGCAATCGCGCAGCAGTTACAGCAACAAGCGCAATAATTTAATAATCTTCAGGGATATGAACATGACCTTACGTAATGATTGGACGCGGGATGAAATCCAAGCCTTATATGAGCAGCCTTTTTTAGATTTGGTCTTTGCCGCGCAAAGTGTTCATCGTCAACATTTCCAAGCCAATACCATTCAGGTCAGTACCCTGCTGTCGATTAAAACGGGGAAATGTCCGGAAGATTGTAAATATTGCTCTCAATCGGCGCATTACGACTCGAATTTAGAAGCGGAAAAACGCATTGCAGTTGATAAAGTAATACGTGAAGCACAAGCAGCAAAAGATGCTGGTTCTTCGCGCTTTTGTATGGGTGCAGCATGGCGAAATCCGCATGAACGTGACATGCCTTATGTGTTGGAAATGGTGCGTGAAGTCAAAGCCTTAGGCTTAGAAACTTGTATGACTTTGGGTATGCTCAATCAAAACCAAGCCGAGCGTTTAAAAGATGCTGGACTGGATTATTACAACCACAACCTCGACACTTCACGCGAATATTATTCACATATTATTAGCACCCGTAGTTTTGATGATCGGCTAGATACTTTAGATCATGTGCGTCAAGCCGGTATGAAAGTCTGTAGCGGTGGCATCGTTGGTTTGGGCGAAAGTCGCCAAGACCGTATCGGTTTATTACATGAACTGGCGACGATGGCGGTACACCCAGAATCTGTGCCGATTAACATGCTGGTACCCATTGAAGGTACACCGTTGGCAAATGTAGAAAAGCTAGATGTAACGGAATGGATTCGCAGTATTGCCGTCGCACGTATCATCATGCCACACAGTTATATTCGCTTGTCGGCAGGACGTGAAGCCTTGAGTGACTCCGATCAAGCCTTAGCCTTTATGGCGGGTGCAAATTCTTTATTTTCTGGTGAAAAACTACTGACCACACCAAATGCAGGCGAAGGTCAAGATCAAATATTATTTGCCAAGTTAGGTTTAAGTGCAGAAAAAGCCAAACCCAGCGTTGCCGAGCTGTCGATTGATGCCATGAACAACTAAAACTTCAAATTCAAACCAAGCCTGATCCACGCTCGCCATGACTTTGTCGTGGCTTTCATGTAAAATCAGCGGCAATTTTTAAATAACACATTTGCGGGTGCTTTCATGGGTTTTAATTGCGGTATTGTCGGCTTGCCAAACGTAGGGAAATCTACCTTATTTAATGCACTCACCAAAGCAGCGATTGCGGCTGAAAACTTTCCGTTTTGCACCATTGAACCCAATACTGGCATTGTACCTGTACCCGACCCTCGTTTAGACAAATTAACTGCAATTGTAAAACCACAACGCGTTATCGCAACGTCTATGGAATTTGTGGATATTGCAGGTTTAGTTGCGGGCGCATCAAAAGGCGAAGGTTTGGGCAACCAATTTCTTGCTAACATTCGTGAAACTGATGCCATTGCACACGTGGTACGTTGTTTTGAAGACGAAAACGTGATTCACGTGAATGGTAAAATTGACCCACTAGATGACATTTCAACCATCAACACCGAACTGGCGTTGGCAGACCTAGAAACCGTTGCAAAGGCTATTACCCGTTTAGCCAAATCTGCTAAAAGTGGCGATAAAGAAGCACTTGCAACCAAAGCAGTGTTAGAAAAAATTCAACCATTGCTCGATGAAGGTAAACCTGCGCGTGCGGCGGACTTAGATGATGACGAACGCAAATTGGTGCGTGGTTTTGGCTTAATGACGTTAAAACCAACTATGTATATTGCCAACGTGGCAGAAGATGGTTTTGAAAATAACCCACATTTGGCTGCAGTACAGAAATTGGCGGCTGAAGAAAATGCCATAGTAGTACCACTGTGCAACCAAATTGAAGCTGAAATTTCATTGCTTGAAGATGAAGACCGTGCTGAATTTTTAGAAGCGATGGGCATGGAAGAACCTGGTTTAAACGTAGTAATTCGTGCGGGTTATGCACTGCTTGGTCTGCAAACTTACTTTACCGCAGGCGTACAAGAAGTCCGTGCTTGGACCGTTAAAGTTGGCGCAACAGCACCGCAAGCGGCAGGCGTAATTCACACTGACTTTGAAAAAGGTTTTATTCGTGCTGAATGTGTGGCTTATGATGACTTTGTGCAATACAACGGTGAAGCAGGCGCAAAAGAAGCCGGTAAATGGCGTTTAGAAGGCAAGACGTATGTCGTGCAAGACGGCGATGTATTGCACTTCCGTTTTAACGTATAAATTAGTTACTGCTTTTCCAAACCGCTAATTATTTAATTGGCGGTTTTTTTATGTCCTATCTCATCCATTGTGTAGGTGTACAGCCGACTATTTTCTTAAATATGCGAATAAAAAAGCTGACATTTTCATAGCCCACTTCAAACGCAATTTGCTGCACATTCAATTCAGTGGTTAACAGTAATTTTTTCGCTTTATCGACCCGCACCTGTTGCAAGTATTGATTGGGTGAAATTTGCGTTGCCAACTGAAAACGTCGTTTCAAATTACGTTCACTAAAATGAAACTGTTCGGCTAAATCGGCAATACGATTTTCTTTAGCAAAATGTGCATCCATCCAATCTTGTACTTGTAAAATCGCCTCATCGCTATGGTTTCGATACAGCGGCAACACTGGACTCAGCGCTTGCGGATAAGTAATCAGCAAGTGACTGGCACACAGCTGCGCAAAATAATCTCCCTTATGCTGCGAAATAATGCCCAATAAGGCATCAAAAGTCCCGACCAGCGTGCCAGTCGTATAAATTTCGCTACTCTGTAAATAATTACGATTTTTACTAAAATTATGCTGTGGAAATCGGCTGTTAAGCTCTCGAATAAACGCCCAATGCGTAGCAAGCAATTGCTGCTGCAACCTATCTGTAGCAGCTAAAAAATACACCGCTGTAGTCACAGCGACGATTGGGGTCTGTTTTTGCATTTCACTGCCAAGCCAAGCAATCAGTTCATTGCTGTGTGCTGCAATTTGACTGAGCTTATTGCCTTCAAAACTTGGAATGACAATTAACTGACAATCACTGGCAGATGTGATGTTGCCATCCACCACTAGCTGCACACCACTGGCTGTTTGAATTGGACATCCGTCTATGCTTAAAATTTCAACTTGATAACTGGCACTTTGCCCTTGCCGTTTTTCCAATAAAGCCACGATATGAAAGAAATCTTTCACCATCATCAGGCTCATTGCCCAACAATGTTCATACGCAACAATCACGACTTTTTGTATAGACATGGCACGATCAGACTATAGTTTTTCATCATTATAGCTATATAAAAGCTGTCGTATTACTTATTCTTTGAGTCATACATACATAGGTTAATGACAGATGCCTGCTTTCCAAAGCACAGAACAAATGCTTGCAACTTCACAAGGCAATATTTTTGTCAAAACTTGGCAGCCAACGAGCAGCGATCAACCGAAACAAATTCCAATTTTGTTATTTCATGATTCATTGGGTTGCGTGCAATTGTGGCGGGACTTTCCTGAGCACCTTTGTATGGCAACCCAGCGCACGGTTATTGCTTATGATCGTTTGGGTTTTGGTAAGTCCGATGCCGTGACCTCGCCACTGGCGATGGATTTTATAGCCCAAGAAGCACAGGTTTTTGCTGAACTGTTGCAGCTGTTGGCTATTCCACAAGTGATTAATTTGGGGCATAGCGTGGGCGGCGGTATGGCGCTCAGCTGTGCGGCGCAATATCCAACTTTGTGTTCGGTTGTCATTACAGAAGCAGCACAATCCTTTGTAGAAGAAAAAACTTTAGCTGGTATTCGGGCTGCCAAACAAGGCTTTCAACACCCCGAACAATTGCAACGCTTAGCAAAATATCATGGCGACAAAGCACAATGGGTGCTCGATGCTTGGACTGAAACGTGGCTTGCGCCTGTGTTCCGTAGTTGGAATTTAGATGCTGAATTAGCCGTGTTACAAGGCGAATTATTGGTGATTCATGGTGAACATGATGAGTACGCCACGTTAGAACAGCCTAAACGCTTGGCGCAATACACCAACGCAGAATTACACATTATTGCAGCCTGTGGGCATGTGCCACACAAAGAACAGCCGCAACAAATTATTGATCTAGTTCAACAATTTCTAGCGGCTTTTGCGTAAATTTTACCTGTTGTATATGAGCTGTATGTAAGTGCAATTATTTCGGTGAGGTGTTGCCTAAAGCGGGATGCTCAATGGCGTTTTTACATTGTGCTTTGTCACGCTCGTAATTGGCTTGCTTTGCAGACGCTGCTTGCGGCTGGTCTTTCACCTCACGCGCCCAACTGTCCAGCGTGGTCAAGGCTTTACGGCACAGTGCGTATTTGCCTTCGGTAACAGAGTCGGTCATTTTGACATTAATTCGCCAATCGGTGCTGAGCTGCCGTAAAGGTTTACGCACTTTTTCTTCTATATCGGCAACTTGTTTATTATAAACAATTGGGTCTATTTCATTAATTAACTGCCACGCAGCTTGGGCATAGGTCGTGGCATCATTCGTGAGTTTCGGCGCAGGCTTCAGTTCGACCTTTTTTTCGGGTTCGTTGCTAGATTGACCACAAGCCGCCAATAACACAGCACTACCCAGTAGCACGCTCACTACGCCAAATTTTGTTTTCAACATATTCAAAATTACCACAATGCAATTGCACCCTATGCTAGCCAATTCGGTACGATTTCTCAATCTTTGTTAAACTGCTGCCATAAAGACTTAAAACCGAGCCACTCATGTCACAAATAAAAATATATGCGCTGCGTACCACTTTAGATCGTGTGAAAGTTACGCTTTCAAATGCCATTCATCAGGCTATCGTTGAAAGCTTGAACTATCCTATCGAGAAAAAATTTCAGCGTTTTATCGCCTTAGAACAAGATGATTTTATCTATCCTGCTGACCGCAGTGAAAACTATTTGATAATTGAAATATCTATGTTTGAAGGTCGTAGCATTGCGGCAAAAAAACAGTTGATTGCCTGTTTATTTAGCAATATTCAGCAACAATGCGCTATTTCCGTGCAAGATATTGAAATCACCATTTTCGAAACGCCCAAATGTAACTGGGGCATTCGTGGGCAAAATGCAGAAGATTTGCAATTAAACTATCAGGTCAATGTTTAAAGCGTTGAAAACTGTTTTAAATCGGCTATTTTGCCCTACAAAATGCAGTTTTTTTGTGTCAATAAAGGCTTAATTCAAGTGTAAGTTCTGCTATGCTTAAGCAAAATTTCTCAGCTTAGGATTATACGCATGAGCGTTACGCTTGGATCTCCACTTCAATCTTCCGCATTTAAAGTTTTACTGTTAGGTTCTGGAGAACTAGGTAAAGAAGTTGTGATTTCTTTACAACGCTTGGGTGTAGAAGTACATGCCGCAGATCGTTATGACCACGCGCCTGCCATGCAAGTTGCACATTTTTCTTATACTTTAAATATGGCAGATCCAGTTGCACTGAAACAACTGATCGAAAGTATTCAACCGCACCTCAT
>SSHD01000085.1 GCA_008017255.1 Acinetobacter sp. | reverse complement strand
CATTTTCAGTCGTCTAGGTTTAGATTTCCGCCCAGTACAAGCCGATACAGGTTCAATTGGTGGTTCTGCATCACATGAGTTTCACGTACTTGCTGCCAGTGGTGAAGATGATATTGCCTTCTCAACAGCATCTGACTATGCTGCCAATGTGGAAATGGCGGAAGCAATTTTGGTTGGCGAACGTGCTGCCGCAACGCAAGCGTTGAGTTTGGTTGATACACCGAATCAAAGCGCTATTAGTGACGTATGCCAATTTCTCAATATTGACACCAAACAAGCGGTTAAAGCGCTATTGGTTCAAGGTCCAACGGATGACAAAGGTCACACGCCTGTGGTGGCGCTGTTCTTACGTGGCGACCATGAGCTCAATGAAATTAAAGCCGAAAAACATCCACTGATTGCTGCACCGTTAACATTTGCAACTGATCAACAACTACAACAATCCGGTTTAACTGCCGGTTTCTGCGGCCCACAAGGACTGGTTGAAAAAGGCGTTTTTGTGATTGTCGATCGTGCAGCTTCTATATTGTCTGACTTTGTAGCTGGTGGAAATGCAGTCGATCAGCATGCAACGGGGGTGAACTGGGATCGTGATGCACAGATCAGCGAAGTGTATGACCTGCGCAATGTTGTAGAGGGTGACCCATCTCCAGATGGTCAAGGCACTTTACAAATTAAACGTGGTATTGAAGTTGGTCATATCTTCCAACTCGGCACTAAATACTCCGAAGCTTTGGGCTGCAAGGTATTAGGTGAAGATGGCAAACCATTTACCGTCACTATGGGGTGTTATGGCATAGGCGTGACGCGTGTGGTGGCTGCTGCCATTGAACAAAACTATGATGATAAAGGTATTATTTGGCCACAAGCGATTGCGCCTTTTGATGTTGCGATTGTGCCAATGAATGCACACAAATCGCCACGCACTTTAGATGCCGCAGAGGCGCTATATGCCGAATTACAAGCACTCGGTTATGATGTTTTACTGGATGATCGTAATGAACGCCCAGGTGTAAAATTTTCCGATCTTGAATTGATGGGTATTCCACATCGTATTGTAGTGGGTGAAAAAGGTTTGGATGCAGCTACTTTTGAGTACAAAGGTCGCCGTGATAGCGAGACAAGCAATCTCAGCAAAGCTGAGTTATTGAGTAAACTGAGCGCTTAATATTTGTAAGCGAATAAAAAAGCCGTTGTTGATCGACGGCGTTTTTATTGCATGTTTTTTAAACCGTGAGGTCTTTTATGGTTTCTGATACACCATTATTTTTAACTGACTCTATGCCTTTATCGCGAGATTGTTCGCTGGCATAGAACTGGCTGGTACCAATAATCTGATGATTGGCAGCTTTTAAATTAAAATACGGCTTATCTGCTTTAGACACTAAGCGCTCATAACGTGCATCATCTGGGCTATTTTTCTGCACAGATGCAATGCCGTTGAGTGCAGATGCTTTGGTTTTATATAACTCGCTAGTTAAAACTGGCTCACCATTACCCGCCTTGAGTACAAAACGATATTGTCCGTCTTTTGCTTGACTTACTTCGAACCATCCTGCCATAAGAACCTCTTTCTATATGAATGATATTGTTTGTTATCTCCATCAATATAGATCAGCACCACATTGAAACCGATAATTTTTTGTTCGTTTTTAGTAATTCTTTTATTCAATATCAAAGCGGTAGCCCGAACTACCGCAATTATGTGACTTAGGCTTTTTTCACAAATTCAGATTTAAGTTTCATTGCTCCCACACCATCAATTTTACAATCAATATTATGTCCATCACTGGCATCATCCAGTAAACGAATATTTTTGACTTTGGTGCCGACCTTAACCACAGCAGAAGAACCTTTAATTTTTAAATCTTTAATCACGGTAACACTGTCGCCATCTGCCAACACCGTGCCATGTGCATCTTTAATCATTTCTTGGGTATCAATTGCTGCGCTTTGCCCTTCTTTCCATTCATGTGAACATTCAGGGCAAATCAGCAAGTCACCATCTTGATAGGTATATTCGGACTGACATTTTGGGCAATTTGGCAAAGACATAAAAATTCTCAAAACGGTTATTATGCGAGATCGCAAGCCATTTTCCAAACTTAAGATTCGATAGCCTTGCCCGATAGATAATTTTTCAGCACCAAAGCATGATTCAGTTCGGGGTCTTTAGCGGCATAAATCAATGTCAATGGCTCATATTCTGCCATTGCCCTTAACTCATCCACCAACGGATTGTTTTGCAGCTCCTGATAATATTGCTGCTGAAATGCCAACCAATGCTCTGCTTGATGACAAAACATTTTTCTAAGCTCAGTAGACGGCGCAATATTTTTCAGCCATAAGTCGATATGTGCACGTTGCTTTGAAACGCCCCTAGGCCATAGTCTATCGACCAAAATACGTTTCCCATCGTGCTCAGCAACAGGGTCGTAAATTCGCTTAATCACGATTTGCATCATCACTTTCTAACGCTGCTTTTAACTTTCCATCGAAATACCCAACACATGCCCTTGCGAGTCAAAACTGACACAAATCAAATAATTGGTAACATCTTCTGGCAAGGTAAAATCATACAACTCATGAATTTCTAAATCTTCTTCATCCCATTGCTGTACCAGTACCAGCGACTCCAATACCTGCATTGCAGTTGGCGTGGCGGTGCCAAAGTGCTTTTGCCAATAACTTGCTTCAATTTCTTGCAGATGGTGCTGAATAAATAATTCCACACTATCTTCGGCTTGTTGACTTTCTAATGCAGTACGCATGGTTTCACGTGCACGCCGCTCACGATCTGCAAATATAGATGCTTCAAACATATCGTCCTCGATGAAACAAGCAACTTGTTTCGATAAAAATTATTGTTTTGGCTTTCTCTGGTGCAATTGTTATTTGCGCTATTGCTATTGATCTGGAATTTCCGCCTCGACCAATAAACTAAATAAATACAGTGATTCTTGCCAACCCAAATAACACGCCTCAACAGGAATCACATCGGGCAAGCCTGCTTGGGTAATGTTAACTTCGGTTCCGACCAATACTGGCTTTAGTTCAATGGTCATTTGAATTTCACCGGGTAAATCTGGATCATCAAATTGGTCGGTATAACGCAGCAGTTGATTCGGCACAATTTCGATGTATTTGCCGCTAAAGGAATGACTGTGTCCAGTAGAAAAATTGGTAAAGGACATTTTATAACTGCCACCCACTTGCGGGTCTAAGTGATGCACCTTGGCGGTAAAACCATGTGGCGCCATCCATTTAACCAACGCATCTGGGTCTAGAAAAGCTTTAAAAACTCGTTCTGGCGGTGCATTAAACACCCGATGTAAACGAACGGTACCTGACATTTTTATTCTCCGTTATCACTGTTATTGTATGAAGACCAAAAGCATCGTAATTTATGTGTTTATAACGACGTTATCAATCACTAATTTGATCACGAATATCAGGAATCTTAAGCTGCATTTTTGTGAAAAAAAGCGCAAAATGATAACCCACACTTACATAATATTTATTTTGATTTAAGGTTAGTCTATGAATCAGCTTGCTTTTATGGCTTTTAGCTTAAACGGCGCAGATGCAGAAAAGTTTTTACAAGGTCAAGTAACGGTACATGTAGAACGCCTCCCCGAAAACCAAAGTCGCTATACGGCAATTTGTGATTTAAAAGGTCGAATTCATTTTGGTTTGTGGTTAAAAAAAATCAGTGTTCAGCATTTTGAATTAGTGACCACACTCGACCAAGCTGAAGAATTTTCCAAACATATCAAAAAATTTGGTGCATTTTCCAAAATGCAACTCGTGCAAATCGGCGCTGTTTTTCCGAGCATGGTCGACCATAATACTGAATTTTCATCCACCGAAACAGATATAAACGCATGGCAAATACAAGCCATTCAATCGGGTCAAGCGTGGATTACGCAACCCACTGAACACCTGTTTCAACCGCAAGAATTACGTCTGCATCAACGTGAAGGCGTGCATTTTGACAAAGGTTGTTATTTGGGGCAGGAAATTGTCGCGCGGCTTTGGTTTAAAGCCAAACCAAAACATTGGTTGCATTTACTACAAGGCAACGGTGCCGCACCCGCCCCTGCAGCACAGCTACACAAAGATATTGACGTGGTCAATAGCATTGCTGTTGAAAATGGCTATTTGGCGTTAGTTATTGCCAAACCAGATGCTTTAACGGAACTAAATTTAACGGTTTTAGATTTACCCGCACACTTAAATGGCGATGTAGCACGTCCACAAGCCTAAACTGCGTCATGTGCGAGATTGATACAAAACCTTCATTTACATTCCGCATTTGGCTTTTAAGATGAAGGCATCTAGTTGTTTTCTGCTTTATACAACGGAATAAAGCAGATGTGTAATCAAGGGAAATAAAGATGAAAAAGTTGCTCATTGCCAGTGTAATGATGGCTGCAAGTCATGCGACCTATGCCGCAGAAAATAAAACGACTGCAAAAACAGATGAATTTGCCAAAGCGACTCAACTCTATGAAGCCCAAAATTACTCTGCGGCTTATCAGGAAATGCAGCGTCTTGCCGCTCTAGGCAAGGCTCAAGCCATTCACAACTTAGGCTATATGACGCAAATTGGGCAAGGCACCGCAAAAGATGAAAAAAAAGCTGTGCAATATTATCAAGCTGCCTCAAATAAAGGCTTCGGCAAATCCAGTTTTACTTTGGCGCAAAGCTATCACAAAGGTGAGTTAGGCCTAGCTAAAAATCCACAAAAGTATAAAGAGTTTTTAGATCGTGCCGCCAAACAAGGTTCGGAAGAAGCGATCATTGAATATGCAGATTTGTTATTCAAACAAGGGAAACCTGAATATGATCGCATCGCTATTCAAATTTTGCTGCCTTTATTGCGTAAGGACTATCCACCAGCGCAACAGCTCAAAGCAGTCTACGACCTAGGCATTGGTGTAAAAAATAAAAACCCAATCATGCAACAGCAAGCCATTGAAAGCATCAAAGACTTAGCCAAAAGAGGTTATGCACCGTCACTGATGCTTTTAGGAAATATGCTTGCCAATGGCTATGTGATTGATCAGAACCTAGAAGAAGCGAAAAATATTTTCTCGCGTCTAGCACAACTCAACCATCCAAATGCCAAAGAATCTTTAGCCCAAGTTGAAGCCGCAATCGCCGCGAAAAAAGCTGCCGCCCCAGAACAGCCCAAAAAATAAAATAAGACACAGCACTTTCATCACGGCTTGCGGTGAAAGTGCGATTTTTCACGTTACATCGCAAGGACTAGGCTCTGTTCGCAAATACAACCAAATAACTGCATAATACACAGTGAAATATCACCTGTTTTACAAGTAACACCGTTGCAATACCCTGAGCCAGTTATGCCTGAACTTCCAGAAGTTGAAACCACTAAAACCAGCCTGCAGCCCTTATTAAATCAACACGTTCAAGCCGTGCAAGTGTTAAATGCACGCTTACGTTGGCCAATTCCAGCCGATCTGAACAAACTGGTTGGGCAACGCTTAACTGCACTGAAGCGCCGTTCTAAATATATTTTGGCTGAGTTTGAACAAGACCAGATGCTATGGCATTTAGGTATGTCTGGAAGTTTCCGCCTGTGTCAACCGAGTGATGAATTACGCAAACACGATCACTTGCTTATAGACTTTGAGGATGTGCAACTGCGCTATCACGACCCGCGCCGTTTCGGTTGTATTCTTTGGTTAGATCAACAGCATCAAAGCAAACTGATTGATACGCTTGGACCAGAACCGCTGAGTAATGACTTTAATGCAGCATATTTGTGGCAAAAATTACGCAACAAAAAAGTCGCCATTAAAGTGGCCCTGATGGATAACCATATTGTCGTTGGTGTCGGCAATATATACGCCACTGAGAGCCTGTTTAATATTGGCGTGCACCCTGCCCAATCGGCTTTTACTTTGACACAGGTACAAGTGCAAAAATTAGTCTTTGAGGTGAAACGCATCTTAAAACAAGCTATTGATTTGGGCGGTTCAACCTTACGTGACTATAGTAATGCCATGGGGGAAAATGGTTATTTCCAACAAACACTACTGGCCTATGGTCGTGCCGGTGACATGTGTGTGAATTGCGAAACCACATTAGAAAACTTGAAATTAGGTCAACGAGCCAGTGTATTCTGTCCACAATGCCAACCGTTGAAAAAGACCATCAACACAACGAAAAATACGGTGAAAAAATGAGTACTGCGATTGTCCGCCATATTTTGGTCAAAGATTTATCCACTGCTGAAGTCCTAAAAAAACAACTGCAAGCAGGTGCAGAGTTTGCAAAACTCGCCAAACAACATTCGATATGCAACTCGGCTAAACGTGGTGGTGAATTAGGTGAAATAAAGAAAGGGCAACTCGTTCCTGTGATTGATAAATTGGTCTTTTCTGCCCCAGAGAAAACACTGCAAGGCCCGATCAAAAGTAAATTTGGCTTTCATTTACTAGAAGTCAAATTTCGTATGGATGGCTTTCATTAACTATTTTTAGCATCTGATGAATAAACCATTAAACTTGTTCATTCATCACATAAGTCCACGCCTGTACTTTTTCATCCGTGCTGAGGCAAACATTCACCACCACTCTTTGATATTGAAAGCCCTCAAAATCATCTAGCATTTGCCAGTTGTATGCGAGTTTTTCGGTGCTAAATAAATAACCTTGTACTGGCGGATCTTGTTCATTCACAACCAATGCAGGCAAGCCTTTGTCGGGTCCCCAGTCCAAAACATGTACCGTACCATGCACATAAGCCTGCTGCCAATCGCCACCAATTCCACCCAAAATGTGGGCATTTTCTCGATTGGGACACAATGTACCATAGACAAATAAGCGATTCATGCGTGGCGTTCCAACT
>SSHD01000079.1 GCA_008017255.1 Acinetobacter sp. | reverse complement strand
GCGGTCGCACCAGAGGGTTTACGCGGTGCTTGAAACCATCACTAGCTTTTGGTCGCACATTCTTTCCGTGCTAGATCAATTTCCTGAAGAATATGTAGCGATTATCGTCTATGTCACTGGGGCGATGATTGCCTTGTGGTGTTGGTATCGGCTCATGTCACGCTTGCCCAATCCAATTGGCGGCATATTGTGGATAGTGGTATTTGCAATTTTAGTCACCCCAACCATTTCCGAAGGCCCTAACTCGGGATTGGCACCTGCTGTTTTTGGTTTAATCTTTGGTCTAGTCACTCAAGAACAGTTTCTGATTTGGACAAATTTATCGTTGATATTATTTGTCGTCGGCATAGGGCTGCTGGTTGGCTTTTGCTGGTCAAAATACACCGAACACAAAGCTGAACATTCAGCGAAATACCCTCGAAATTACAGATAGAAATATAAGGTTTTCATCATGTCTGCTGATACACAACACTTCACTGGTACAGATCAATACATTGCTACCGAAAGCCTTAAACTTGCGGTAAAAGCAGCGCGTGCTTTACAAAAACCATTATTGGTCAAGGGCGAACCAGGGACAGGTAAAACTTTACTTGCCGAGCAAGTTGCAGAGAGTTTAGGTTTAAAATTGCTGACTTGGCATATTAAATCGACCACCAAAGCGCAACAAGGTCTGTATGAATACGATGCGGTTTCACGCCTGCGTGACAGCCAGTTGGGTGATGACCGTGTGTATGACATTAAAAACTATATTAAACCGGGTAAGTTGTGGGAAGCCTTTACCAGCGAAGAACGCTGTGTCTTATTGATTGATGAAATTGACAAAGCCGACATCGAATTTCCAAATGACTTATTGCATGAACTCGACAAAATGTCGTTCTATGTCTATGAAACAGGCGAAACCATTACCGCAACACAACGCCCAATTGTGATTATCACATCCAATAATGAAAAAGAACTGCCAGATGCATTCTTGCGTCGTTGTTTCTTTCATTATATTGAATTCCCTGATGAAGCAACCATGCGCGATATTATTGCAGTACATTTCCCTAATATTTCAAATACTTTGGTTAGCGAAGCCTTGCAAATTTTCTTTAAATTACGTGAAGTGCCAAGCCTGAAAAAACCACCATCTACCTCAGAACTGATTGATTGGTTAAGTCTACTCATGGCAGATGACATGCCGGAAGATGTATTGCGTAACCACGACAAAAGCAAAGCCATTCCACCGCTTTATGGCGCGCTGATTAAAAATGAGCAAGATGTGCAATTGTTAGAACGTTTAGCCTTTATGTCACGCCGCTAAGAGTGTAACCCCATGTTTGTGCGCTTGTTTTACACCTTACGTAAATACGGTGTGCCAGTCACCACGCGTGAGCTGATTGACCTCAATCAAGCGGTGGCTTCAGGACTGGTTTTTGCCGATCAAGAACAGTTTTATCAACTGGCGAAAACCATTTTAGTGAAAGATGAACGCTTCTTTGACAAATTTGACCGTGCCATGAAAGACTATTTTGATGGCATTGAAACCTTTGATTTAGATGAATTGCTCAAACAAGTTCATAAGCTGCCGAAAGATTGGTTTGATCTTGAATTACTTGAAAAGCATTTAACACCAGAGCAACGTGCCGAACTACAAAAAGCAGGCTCACTCGAAGAACTGATGAAAATGCTAGAAGAGCGTTTACGCGAACAGCATAAAAAACATCAGGGTGGCAATCGCATGGTTGGTACCGGCGGCACATCACCGTTTGGTGCTTTTGGTGACCATCCTGAAGGTGTGCGCATTGGCGGACCAGGGCGTAAACGCTCTGCGGTCAAGGTTTGGGAACAGCGTAAATATCAAAACTTAGATGATGAACAAGTTTTGGGGACTCGCCAAATGCAAATTGCATTACGCCGTTTACGCAAATTTGCACGTCAAGGTGCTGCCGAAGAACTTGATGTTGATAGCACCATTCGCGAAACCGCCAAACAGGGCATTTTAGATGTGCAATTGGTGCCTGAACGTCGCAATCGCATTAAAGTATTAATGTTGTTTGATGTCGGCGGTTCAATGGATGCCCACATTGCCGAATGTGAAAAACTGTTTAGTGCAGCCAAGTCTGAGTTTAAAACCTTAGAATATTTCTACTTTCATAACTGCTTGTATGACTATGTATGGAAAGATAACCACCGCCGTAGTTCAACACGAATGAATACGTGGGATTTATTCCATACTTATGGACGTGATTATCGTGTCATTGTGGTCGGTGATGCCAGTATGGCACCGTATGAACTCAAGTCGGCTGGTGGTTCGGTTGAATATATGAACGATGAAGCCGGTGATGTATGGCTTAGACGTTTACGTCAGCATTTTGATAAAACAGCTTGGCTAAATCCTGAAATGGAAGGCTATTGGCATTACACGCAAACCATTCAATGGATTAAAGAAATATTTGAAAATCACATGTATCCGATGACTTTAAAAGGGCTGGAAGATATGACTCGGTATTTATCGCGCTAGAAAATTCTAAATAAGTCACTTCGGTGGCTTATTTTTTTTATGGCCGATTTATGACAATCAAGCCAAGTAATCCAAATTTCAGTCAAGTAAGGCATTAAAAAAACATTGAAAACACTGTAGAATAAGCCGTTTTGCAATCTTTGCCTGTGGAGACGCTTAAGTGGAGCGACCAACGATTAGCCCTGAAAGTTTACAAGAAGCAGCTGAACATTTATCAAGCATTCGTGACTTTATCCGTTTTGGTGTCAGCTCATTACGCCAGTACGATGCACATTTAGGGCAAGGCACAGAAGACTACTTTGCCGAAAGCTCGGCTTTGGTATTGCAAACCTTGTCGCTGGAATGGAAAGCCGATGCAGAAATTTTAGATGCAAAACTATTACCAAGTGAAAAAGCTGAATTTTTAAGTTTATTGCAACGTCGTATTAATGATCGTATTCCAACTTCCTATTTATTGAATTTGGCGTATTTCTGCAACAAACCATTTTATGTTGATGAACGCGTGCTGATTCCACGTTCGCCTATTGCTGAACTAATTGAGCAACGCTTTGCGCCATATTGTTTAGATGAAAATGGGCAGATGCTTGCCGCACTCAACAACTTACCTGCAAATGCACAGCCTAAAACCCCACAACGTATTTTAGATATGTGTACAGGTTCAGGTTGTATTGCCATTGCATTGGCATACGCATTTCCAGACTCAGAAGTCGATGCCACGGATATTTCTAAAGAAGCCTTAGAAGTCGCTTCAATTAATGCCGAACATCACGATAAACAATATCAAATGGCGTTGCTGGAGTCAGATCTATTCTCGAAGATTCCTGCTGAAAATCAATACGATTTAATCGTCAGCAATCCGCCATATGTGGATGCCGAAGATATGGCTGATTTACCTGAAGAATTTTTACACGAACCTGAACTTGCACTTGCAGCAGGTCAAGATGGTTTAGATTTAGTGCGTAAAATGTTAGCACAAGCTGCCGATTATTTAACTGAAAATGGTTTGATTGTCATTGAAGTTGGTAATTCTGAATGGGCAATGCGTCAGAACTTCAACACGGTTGATTTCCATTGGTTAAGCTTTCAAAAAGGTGGTTCAGGTATTTTTGCCTTAACAGCGGAACAGTGCCGCAGCTATAAAGACATTTTTCAGCAATCGGTTCAAAACTAAGGGGCTAGAACATGGCAGGGAACAGTATTGGTCAGTTATTTCGTGTGACCACATGCGGTGAATCGCACGGTGCGGGTCTCATGGCAATAGTGGATGGTGTGCCTCCCGGTCTTGAACTGTGTGAAGCAGATTTGCAAAAAGACTTAGATCGCCGCAAACCAGGTACTTCTAAATTTGCCACGCAGCGCAAAGAACCCGATCAAGTTGAAATTATTTCAGGGGTTTTTGAAGGTAAAACCACAGGTACCCCAATTGGTTTACTCATTCGAAATACCGACCAAAAATCAAAAGATTACGGTAATATTGCGCAAACTTTCCGTCCGGGTCATGCCGATTACACCTACACACAAAAGTATGGTTTTCGTGACTATAGAGGTGGTGGACGTTCAAGCGCACGTGAAACGGCGATGCGTGTTGCTGCCGGTGCAATTGCCAAGAAATATCTTGCAGAAAAGTTTGGGGTTGAAATTCGTGGTCATGTCACGCAAATTGGCAATGAAGTTGCAGAAAAATTAGATTGGACAGAAGTTCCAAATAATCCATTTTTTTGTGGCGATGTAGATGCAGTGCCACGTTTTGAAGCTTTAGTAACGGCATTGCGTGAGCAAGGCACTAGCTGTGGTGCGAAACTGGAAATTTTGGCTGAACAAGTACCCGTCGGTTGGGGCGAACCTGTTTTTGATCGTTTAGATGCCGATATTGCCCATGCCATGATGAGCATTAATGCCGTGAAAGGTGTGGAAATTGGCGATGGTTTTGCCGTAGCTGGACAGTTTGGACATGAAACTCGTGATGAGCTTACGACTGATGGCTTTTTAGCCAATCATGCCGGTGGTATTTTAGGTGGTATATCGAGCGGACAGACCATTCGAGTTGCCATAGCATTAAAACCGACCGCAAGTATTACCACAGCGGGTAAAACTATTACGATTGATCGTGAAAATACCGATGTATTGACCAAAGGTCGGCATGACCCTTGTGTAGGTGTACGTGCAACACCGATTGCCGAGGCAATGTTAGCAATAGTGTTGATGGATCATTTCATGCGTCATCGCGCACAAAATGCCGATGTGGTTGCGCCATTTCAACCGATCTAAACCCTAAGCTAAAAAAATTAAGCCACAGTGATTTAATGATCGCTGTGGCTTTTTTATGGCTCTGTTCAGGTTAATAGTTAAAATTAACAAAGTGAATAATAACCCCCTCTAAATCTCCCCCTTAACATGGGGAGACTTCAAAGCAAATCGAGAGAAAATCCATTTTAAATGTTAAAGCGCTTAACTCCACCAATATCGAAGAATATGGAAGAAAATAGGCGCAGAAAAACAAATAGAATCAATTCGATCTAACATACCGCCATGACCTTGAATTAACTGTCCCCAATCTTTCACCCCACGGTCACGTTTAATTGCCGACATGACCAAACCTCCAAAGAAACCAAAAATACAAACAATTAAGCCAATCAACGCTGCTTGCCAATAATTAAAT
>SSHD01000021.1 GCA_008017255.1 Acinetobacter sp. | reverse complement strand
GAGCACGTAAATGGTAAATTAAAGACCTTTAGAATCCTTGCTGAACGTTATCGCAATCGGCGTAAACGCATGGGTTTACGCCTCAATTTGATTGCTGCTATTTACAACATGGAATTGATTAAAAAATGATTTTTGCAAGAGGTTTATTACAAAGTCACCACAAAACCTACCAAAATTTTGCATAAGTTCTTTTTAAGATCATAGCTGTAACTATAATTTTTTCATTCAAAATTCTAAGGAAATTTTTATGCGTCATTTCGCAATGAGCACCCTGCTAATTGGGGCGAGTTTCAGCCCAAACCTATTTGCTCACGAAACTGAGCAATTGAACTATAATTTAGTCAATATTCAAGCCGATGCCTCCCGCCAAGTTGCCAACGATGAAATGCGTGCGGTGCTGTATATCGAAAAAAGCCACAAACAACCTGCCGAACTTTCCAATCAGATCAATCAATTGATGAATCAAGCACAGGCGATGGCACGTAAATATTCACAAGTGAAAATTGAAACTGGCACGCAAAGCACCTACCCTGTCTATGACAATGACAACAACAAACTGAAAGAATGGCGTGCACGTGCAGAAATTCAACTGGAAAGTAAAGATTTTAAAGCCGCCAGTCAGCTCATTAGCGAGCTACAACAGCACTTCCAAACCCAATCGATTAACTTTAGCGTGTCGGATGAGCAACGCAAAAAAGTTGAAAATGAGTTGATGATTGAAGCCTCGAAAAACTTTCAACAACGTGCCCAAGCCATTACTCAGGCATGGAATAAAAACCAATACAATTTGGTCACTTTAAACCTCAACACCAGTAATTATTTCCCACAACCGATGATGCGTGGTGCGGCGAAATTTTCTATGGCTGAAGCTGCTCCTGCCCAAGATATGGCAGCAGGTGAATCTAAAATTATGGTCAATGCCAACGGTTCAATCCAGTTTAAATAAGCATCTTGAGTGATTTTGTAAGTACAGCAGAAAACCTAGGTTTTCTGCTTTTTTTGCATTTGAATATTACTTTTTAAACGGCAGTGAATATTTAAAAATACGCCCAATCACTTGCCCAAATTGTTTGGCAAAACTGGCGCTATTATAATTTAAGCCATATTTTTCACACACCGCCTGCACTTTCGGTCCCATTTGACGGTAACGCCGTGCAGGAATATCTGGAAATAAATGATGTTCGATTTGATGGCTCAAATGCCCTGACAATATATGCAAAACTTCTGAACCTGTGAGGTTAGACGAACCTCGAATCTGACGCATATACCAATGCCCCCGACTTTCATTTTCCAACACGGTTTTCGGAAATACTTCGACATCACCAGTGAAATGGCCGCAAAAAATAATGCTAAAGGTCCAGATATTACGTAGACCATTGGCAACTAAATGACCGGTAAATACTGGAATCGCCGCAGGCCCTGCCACTAATGGGAAAAACACATAATCTTTAAACAGCTGCTTGGTGATTTTAGTTTGTACAGACCGCCAATCTCGTTTAAATTCGGCTACGGTTTTACGCTTATACAATACCTTACCAACTTCAAGGCTTTGAATGGCAACGCCCCATTGGAACAATAGGCTAAATGGTAGAATATAAATGGGTTGAATTAAGGTAAACTTAGTCCAGCGTTGTTCTGGAAATAAACGAAATACTCCATATCCTACATCGTCATCCATACCTTTAATATTGGTATAGGTATGGTGCTTATAGTTGTGGGTTTGTCGCCAGTTAGCCGCTGTTCCAACCATATTCAATTCATAGCTTGGGCCGTGAAACTTCGGATCATTCATCCAGTCGTATTGCCCATGTATGACATTATGACCGAGTTCCATATTTTCCATAATTTTAGCAAAACCAAGTAGTCCTGTACCAAGCAACCACGCTGGCGGAAACCAACCCAAAAACAAACAGGCACACCCCAAGGCACTGCTATAACGAATCGAAGCATAGACACGGCGAATGTATTCAGCATCTTTCTCGCCAATATCATCTAATACCTGTTGTTTTATTTGATCCAACTCACGTGCAAAGGCATCAAGCTCTGCGGCAGTTAAATCACGATTTTTCGGGTTTTTAAAATATTCTGTTTTTACTGGCATATTCATATTCAATTTCTCTCTTAGAGATCAAGTACAAGATCGGATTGAGCGGAATTTACACAAATTTTTAATAACTGCGCGGCTTCGCTATTGCTGGTGCCATTGACTAAATTTTTAGTGCTGCCTTGCGCTTTGTTGCACACACATTTGTTACAGATGCCCATACGACAACCATGCATCGGCTGAATGCCCTGCTGTTCCAAACTGGACAAAATTGACTGCCCTTTTGGAATGCTTAAGGTTTGCTTCGACTTTGTGAGTGTGATCTGAGCAAAGCCTGTTTCTGTGCCAACGGCATGATCGGTATGGAGGCTAAAGGCTTCGGTTTGCATGACTGCGGCTTGAGCAAATAAGGTTTCGGTACTCGTAACAAAACCCGATGGACCGCAGGCGTAAACTGTACTTTCAGCTAGAGCTTCAAATTTCGCCACATGACTTCGGTTTAAGCGTGCGCCTTGTTGTTGGGTATAAAATATTTGCACACTAAAACTGGCATTTTTTGCAGCGATTTTTTGAAAATATTCAGCATAGGCAGCATCTTCAGTGGTTTTGACCCAATACAGCAAGCGCACTGCAATACTATTGAGCTGCTTAGATTGAGACATGGCTTCGAGCAAACTCAACATTGGGGTAATGCCACTGCCTGCGGCGAGTAGAATTAGATTTGGCGTTTGAATGAATTGTTGCATCTCGCCATACGGTTGACCCAATTGCAGCATATCGCCTACTTTACTGTGCTCAACCAACCACGAACTGACCTTGCCCTGATTAACTTTTTTCACCGTTAAACACAAATGGTCTGCATCTAACTGCATCAGGCTATAACTACGTTGGTAAGCACGACCAGCAATTTCCACCGTGACAGGATGATGTTGCCCTGCCCTGCCACGCAGTACATGCCGATTGCAACGCAATACCAAACTCACGGTATCTTTTGCCACAACTTGTTTTTTTGTGATTTTGGCAAGCGGTTGATTTACAGACCATAATGGATTTATTTTTTGTAGCCAAAAATCGGCATCTTGCGGATTCAACACGGTTTTAATCAGCGAATTGAATAATGAAACTCTGTTTTCAACGGCTGGCATGCACTGTACTCGGCTTAATTTTGCATCATTATACACATTAAAATACACTTGCATATATAAGTGTATTTTAATTAACATTACACAAGCTCTGTAACTCTCGTTATACTCATAACAGCTTATTTAAATTTTGAACCTCATGATTCATTCTCCTGTCATAGCGCACAGCCCTGTTCACTTAGATGAACGCGACACGGTCATTCCACCAACTGCGCGTTCGGTGGGCAGAAAAGCCACCATTAGCAAAGAAGAATTATTTCACGCCACCTTAAATTTAATTGGCCCGCAAAAAAGTATTGCTTCACTCAGCCTTCGAGAAATCGCACGTGAAGCAGGCATTGCCCCAAATAGTTTTTATAGACATTTCAAAGATATAGATGAACTTGCTATTGCTTTAATTGAACGCGCAGGCATGGTGTTGCGGCAGATTATTCGCCAAGCTCGACTGCAAGCATCCCCCAAGACCCAAAGTATTGTGCGCAGCTCGGTGGAAGTTTTTATTCAACAATTAGACACCGATGAAGGTTATTTAAGTTTATTACTACGTGAAGGATATACTGGTTCACCCTCGTATAAGGCCGCTGTTGAACGGCAGTTGATTTTTTTTCAACAAGAACTGCACGAAGACCTGATTCGCATAGAACAAGTGAATGATCGTAAAATCAGCCATGCCGATATTGCCGCAAAAGCCATTACTCAGTTGGTGTTTAATATGGGAGCAAAGGTGATTGATGTTAGTCCTGAACAACGTACGCAAGTCGCTGACCAAACCATCATAATGATTCGTATGATTTTAGAAGGTGCACGCAATTTAAACAAATCAAGTCCTCGATCATATTGATAGATCACTGTACGACAAGCCGATTTGCCTCATCACTTGAAATGTCGGTATTGAACTGGTAGTTTCCCTCAATAATTTGTACAGGAATAAATCGAACTTGTACCATCGTTGGATGATCTCGATTATCTTTTGGCATTAAGTCATTAAGTTTCTTGAGTTGATTGAGTGTTGGCACTGTATCGCCTCGCACGACCACTCGAATTAAGGTGTATTCTTTTTGTTGGTCAAATTGAATGGCGTCAATAATATTGTTCTTTCGATTGAGCAATTGTTCTATTTCAGTTTTAGCTTTGGTTTCATACATCTGCTTTTGCAGCATATGTAAAAAATTTGTAGAAAGATAAACAGCGAGTATGAGAAGAAAAATTAAAGTAATCGCATTTCTTTTAATAAATTCTAAAATATTGCTTTGGACCTGTTCATTTGAACCGCGTCGAAATCCCGCGACCCAGAGCACCAAGGACGAGCTAACTTGAATAGCAACCATATTGGTTAAAGCCAATAAAAATGCATTTGCCGAATGGTGAAATTCTGCATGTGCCAATAAAATACCACTTGCAACCAATGGAGGCACCAATGCTGTTGCCACAGCAACCCCCACCACAGCCACCGATAATCGGGGTGAAATAGATGCAAATGCTCCCGCCGCCCCACCAGCCAATGCAATCATCAGATCAATAACCGTCGGTTGAGTTCGTGATAAAATTTCACTGGTTAACGGCATATTTAAATTAATCAATCCCAATACAAACCCAATACTGAAAATCATCAACACACCTAAAACCAAGGTTTTGAGAGCGGTGAGCATTAAAATCCAACGGTTATCAATAAATGCCAGTGCAATGCCTGAAATTGGTCCTATCATCATCGCCACTAGCATTGCTCCAATCACCACAGCGACTGAATCGGCCAACAAGCCATAACCAGCAATGACTGCGGCTAAGGAATTCATAATAAAATAGGTTTTTGTAGGTAAAGCATCTGCCTGAATATTTAAGCGAACATGTTTATGGTCAATTTTCCGAGCATTTTCTCTTAACGCTTGTTTATACCTGAGCTTTTCTTTTAGTAATTCTATATGCGCTTGTTCAGGATGATCACTAATCACAATTGTCGGTTTATCTTTTTCGTTTTCCATTGTATTTATACTCGTTTTAGTATGAACATTTTAGGGAGTTGTTTTGATTTTCTTATGGGTTGAGCACTGAAAACTAAAAAGCGACCAACCACACGCTAACACCATGTAATTACACTAGAAAAATGATTAAAAGTCACCATATTTTACAAAAGGTTTAACAATTAAAACACTTCGGAGTCGTGACCTCAGTTAAGCTGAAATTTGTCATACATTATCCACTTAATTCATCTTATGCTTACATATAATAATTGAATGAGGTTTTTATGAATTCTTCAGCAGCTTTAAAAGTATATACACGTAATAATTTAGATGACACGATTAAAGAAGCAACCATTAAAATACTGAATCAAATCCTTGCAAATCTGATTGACCTATCTTTACTGACAAAGCAGGCTCACTGGAATATGCGAGGAAGTAACTTTATTGCGGTTCATGAAATGTTAGATATGTTCCGCAGCTCAATCATCACCCATTTAGACAACGTCGCTGAACGTGCGGTACAAATTGGGGGGACAGCGTTAGGAACAACTCAAACCGTTTCATCGGCGACACATTTACAACCCTACCCTATAGAAATTCATGCTGTACAAGACCATTTACAGGAACTCGCCGACCGCTATGCTATTGTGGCAAATCACTTACGTGACACCATTAGTAAAGTTGAAGATCCGATTTCTGAAGATATTATTCATGCTGCCTTGGAAGACCTTGATCAATATTTATGGTTTTTAGAAGCCAATATTGATCAAAAATAATATTCCCAGCAATAAAAAAACAGAGCAAGCGACTTGCTCTGTTTTTTTGTTTTAAAATGGCGAATGACTTACTTTAAGGTTTTACCACCACCAATACTTGAATGGCTTCTGGGGTAACCGCCAAACCATCCAACAAGCCCAAACCTTCGCTTTGCAACTTCTGTAAGCGTTCAATTTCATCTTGGCGGATACTTGGGTTGAATTGTTTCAGGTAGCTTAAACGATCAATTTCATATTGCCACTTATTGCCATAATGTTCTTTGGCTTGCTGCATTAGCTCTGGCAAGCCAGTTTTGGCAATTTCTAAGGCTTGCGCATAGCGAGTTTCAATCACTTCACGGCGTGCTTTTACCACTTGACGGCAACTGTTGCCATCTAGGTGCTGCAAATACGGGCGTAAAATACTTGGGTCAATCTTGGCGGATAAGTCTTGACCGTTTTCACTGAGCAATACGCGAATTAACTGCTGTGGCAAACTTGATGGTAAGTTCAAGGCTTTTGGTGCGACTACATCGACCTTAAACCACACTTCCAATAATACCGAACCTTGCGGTAAAGCATTGGATTTTAATATTGCAACATTGGTACTGCCAAAAGATTGGGTGCGAATCAGCTCCATCATACTTTCAATAAATGGATGTTCCAGCGTCAAATATTGCGCATCTTCACGAATTTGCGCCTGATCTCGATAGAAGGTGGCCGTCATGCCCTCTTCATCTAGAGTCAAACCCTGCACTTGCATTTGATCGGTCGGTTTGATGATGACTGTACCGTTGCTTTGCTCATCAAAATCGATATTGGTGGATGCCATAAAGCGCTTCACGAACATCGGCAACGTGGTGTTGTCATCATAATCTTCCAAGGCTTGCACAATGCCTTGTGCCACAACTGGACGACATGAGTTGTATTCCAACAAGCGGTCACGCCCTGCTTGTAACTCGGCTTCTAGGGCCTGACGTTGCACATTCACTTCTTCAAGTAAATCTTCAAAGGTTTGACCTTGATCTGCCAATAAACAATCTTTCAATTCAACAATAAAATTTTCTTGCAGCGTTTGGGCCGTTGGCGAAATATTACTAAAAATATTCAGTGCTTCATTATACCAACGGAACATACGCTCTTGTGCTGTACCGATTAAATACGGCACATGAATTTGAATACGATTTTCCTGACCAATACGGTCTAAGCGTCCAATCCGTTGTTCGAGTACGTCTGGGTTGGCAGGTAAGTCGAATAAAATGAGGTCACTGGCAAATTGGAAATTACGCCCCTCTGAACCAATTTCTGAACAGAGTAAAATTTGTGCCCCGTAACTTTCTTCCGCAAAATAAGCCGCTGCTTGGTCACGTTCAAGTAAGCTCATGCCTTCATGGAACATGGCGGTACGAATACCAGCATGTAAACGCAATACATTTTCGAGCGATTCAACCACTGGTCCACTGCGTGCAATGAGCAAAACTTTTTTGTGTTTTAACTCTTTACGCAAAATTTCCATCAACCAAGGCACACGTGGATCATTTTCCATCCATGCACCGTCTAGCTGACCTTCTTCAGGCCACATTTGCTCACGCATTTTGCCATCGAAAGACCAATCTTCTGGTGCTGCTAATGGCGCAGGTTGGCAATCACGACCTGGGAAACCTTGAATCGCTTCACGGGTGTTACGGAATAAAATACGCCCTGTACCATGACGGTCTAATAATTCATGGATGGCACGCATCCGCTGTTCTGGGTGATCGTCAATACGATGCCCCAACAACTGCTCAATAGCAGCTAAGTCGTCTTCACTTAGTGCACTATCTGACATCAACACTTCAGCAGTTTTGGCAGTCTGTTGATATTGTTGCTCTTCGTCAAGGAAGCGTTCGAGGTTACTAAAGCGCTGCGGGTCGAGCAAACGCAAGCGCGCAAAATGACTTTCTACACCTAACTGCTCAGGCGTTGCGGTGAGTAATAAAACACCTGCCGTTTGCTGTGCAAGCTCTTCAATTAAATCGTAACGATCATTACCGCCGTCTTCTTCGCACCACATTAAATGATGCGCTTCATCGACCACCAATAAATCAAAACCTGCCTCTAAAGCTTGCTCACGTAAATCCTCATGGTCGACCATTAAATCGACACTGGCAATAATACATTGCTCGGTGAGGAATGGATTGAGGTCGGGGTCATGTTCCTTAATCGAAGCGGTGCGAGTTAAATCAAATAGGGAAAATTGCAGATTAAAACGACGGCGCATTTCAATCATCCACTGATATTGCAGTGAATCTGGCACTAAAATGAGGATGCGTTCTGAACGCCCAGTTTTGAGTTGTTGATGCAAAATTAAGCCCGCTTCAATGGTTTTACCCAAACCAACTTCATCGGCCAGCAATACACGTGGCGCAAAGCGTTTACCAACTTCGTGCGCAATATAAAACTGATGCGGAATTAAACCCACCCGTGCGCCCAACATGCCACGCAAAGGACTGCTGTGCATGTGTGATTGCAACAACATAGCTTCAATGCGCAGGTCGTACCATTCTTTATAATCGACTTGGCTGGCAAGCAGTCGCTCTAAAGGCTTAGACAGTTGGATTTGCGCACCAATGCGGGTTTCATTGAGAGATTTACGTTCTTGTTCACCATTGGCCAGCGTACGCAATACATCGTAACGTAGCACACCATGCCGATCTTCCACGGCTTCAATCAGCCACTTTAGACCTTCTTGGTCTTGGACTTCATCATTGACACTAAAAATGATGCGAGATAAAGGTGCATTGTTACGTGCATACACACGAGTTTCATCGCTTTTCGGGAATAAAATGCTGATAGAACGTTCATCAACATCGATCAAAACCCCTAACCCGAGTTCAGTTTCTGTATCTGATAACCAACGTTGACCAATAGCAAATGGCTGCAATTTTTTCCACCTTTTCTCAAGTTAGCCCACACATTTTAGGTCATAAATTCATCGAAATTTAAGACATTTTATGTAGTTTTAAATCTAGCATTATGCAAATAAACGAACATTACATAAGCGCATATATTTTGACATAAAGCACAACTAAATAGCGTGCTTCGCATCGTATTTCATAAAAAAGTTTGCGCTTAAAACGGAACTGGACAGTCAAAATTGAGTTGCACCCCAGTTTTCGGATGCGCAAAGCTCAATTGCGTAGCGTGTAAGCACAAGCGCTCGTACAGGCTTTGCTGCTCTGCTGTGGCGTATAAGGTGTCGCCAAGAATCGGATGCCCTAAATATTTCATGTGTACCCGTAGTTGATGCGAACGTCCTGTAATTGGTATAAGTTTAACTCGTGTGACGGCTTGACCTTGTATTTCAAACTGTTCGAGCGCTTGCCATTCGGTTAAGGCAGGTTTGTGATAGGTGGCATCAACAATATGTAAAGGTGGACGTGTTGGGTCATAAATAACAGGAATATCGACTGTGCCCTGACCTATTAAATGTCCTGCAACTAAGGCTTGATAAATCTTTGAGGTTTGACGATCTTGAAACT
>SSHD01000070.1 GCA_008017255.1 Acinetobacter sp. | reverse complement strand
TAAACCCTTTAAATTAATTAGGTGGTTTATGTCGCACTTCAAGTTTTACTCTACCCAGGTATCCCCTCTACAGATTGTTAACTTAAGTAACCCCAAATAACTTATTGTTAAATTTAAATGACAAATAGTATTGATAAAAACTAGTTTTGTATTAGGATTATTATAAAATAATTGTGTTTCTAAACACTTTTAGTATTTAAATGTAAACGCTTCTCTTTGGATATAACAAATGGACATTATAAAATTCCTCAAAAGCTTTAATACCGTAAACACTTAATTATTTTTAGCTTTTATGCTATTAATCATGATGTTAATTTATTTCTACTATATCAGTCCGAACTAAAACCAAGCACACCGTATACCGCTGCTGTGTTATATGGGGGAAAGGCATAGCGGTATAAATTCAATAAAATAATGTGATTAATCAATACCAAAAGGGGCGCATTTTTAATGCGCCCCTTTTATCACCCAGCTTAGCTTACTTGGGTTTAAAGCTATCTTTTAAGTCCAAAATACGGTTAAACACTGGTTTTTCCGCACTGTGTTGGTATTGATCGGCAACAAAATACCCTGCACGTTCAAACTGAAACCGATCCTCAGGTTTTGCCAAAGCCAACGCAGGCTCAAGTACCGCTTGCACCACTTGTAACGAATCTGGATTTAGATTTGCCAAGAAATCATCACCTACCTCTGGGTCCGATTCGGTAAATAAACGCTCATAAATGCGCACTTCTGCCGGTATACCTTTCGTTGCAGAAACCCAATGAATCACCCCTTTGACTTTACGACCTTCAGGGTTTTTACCTAAAGTTTCAGGGTCAATCGAGCATTTCAGTTCAATCACTTCGCCATTGGCATCTTTAATCACTTCATCACATTTAATAACATAGGCATGGCGTAAACGCACTTCACCCTCTGGAATTAAACGCTTAAAGCCTTTCGGTGCAACTTCTTCAAAATCTTGACGATCTATATAAATTTCACGCGTTAAAGGTATCACCCGTTCGCCCATATCGACATTTGGATGTCGTGCATGGCTTAAATCCAAATCGGCAGCAAGATTGGTTAAAGTCACTTTGAGTGGGTTTAACACCGCCATACCACGTGCGGCGGTATTTTCTAAGGATTGGCGAATACAGAACTCCAACATTGCCACATCCACAATACCATCGGTTTTTGACACACCAACACGTTTACAGAAATCGCGCAAACCTTCTGGCGTAAAACCACGACGACGCATACCGACCACGGTTGGCATACGAGGGTCATCCCAACCTTGCACATGACCACCCTCAACCAATTTACGCAGTTTACGTTTTGAGGTGATCGTATAATCAATATTTAAACGGCTTGATTCGTACTGACGTGGTACAGCAGGCGAATGAACTTTGGCGATAATCCAATCATAAAATGGACGATGATCTTGGAATTCTAAGGTACACAGTGAATGGCTAATGCCTTCAATGGCATCGGACAATGGATGCGCATAATCATACATTGGATAGATTTTCCACGTATCACCCGTTTGATGATGCGCAGAATGTAATACACGATACAAAATCGGGTCACGCATGTGTACATTGGGGCTTGCCATATCTATTTTGGCACGTAGCACCGCTTGTCCTTCACCCAACTCACCATTGCGCATTTGTTCAAAGCGAGCAAGGTTTTCGGCAACACTTGCATCACGGTATGGCGAATTTGTACCTGCTTCGACAAAACTACCACGGTTTAACTTAATTTGTTCTGGCGTTTGCAAATCGACATAAGCATCGCCCTGTTCAATCAATTGCAGTGCCCAAGTATAGAGTTGATCGAAATAGTTCGAGGCATAGCGTGGCTCACCATTCCAGTGAAAACCTAACCATTTCACGTCGTTGGAAATACCATCGACATATTCTTGTTCTTCGGCATCTGGATTGGTGTCGTCAAAACGTAAATTACACAGCCCGTCAAATTCTTCGGCGATACCAAAGTTCAAACAAATGGCTTTGACATGACCTATATGCAAGTAGCCATTCGGCTCTGGCGGGAAACGGGTCACGACTTTTTGAGTGCGCCCTGTTTTTAAATCATCGCTAATAACTTGGCGGACAAAATCTAAGCTAGCCTGTTGTTCTTGCTGCGCAGTATCGACAGAGGCATGAGTATTCGGTGTCGGGGGCTTAGGCAGGTCTGAAACAACATCGTTTGGCTTCATAGGGTGTAAATCACTTCTGACAGTTAAAAATAGAAATAAAAACGCAATCTTTGACATTTTCTGCAAGATTTTACGTTTTTTACTTGCCTTGTAGTTTACAGTTTGCTTATGCTTCTCTCAACCAAAAACCTTGGGTCTGCTGACACTTTATAAATCAATTCCGTGCTTAGTAATAATTTCAGCGCCCCGAATGAATCTGTCCATGTTTAGGAGATGAATGTAATGAGTTTTCCTCAAGTTGAATTAAACACCAACAAAGGTCGTATTGTGCTTGAGCTTAATGCTGAAAAAGCACCAAAAACGGTTGCAAATTTCTTAGAATATGTACGTGACGGTTTCTATGACGGCGTCATTTTCCACCGTGTGATTGATGGTTTTATGATTCAAGGCGGTGGTATGGATGAAAATTTCAAGGAAAAAGCCACGCGTGACTCAATTGAAAACGAAGCAGATAATGGTTTAAGCAACGATGCTGGTACCATTGCAATGGCACGTACACAAGCGCCACACTCTGCTTCTGCGCAGTTCTTTATTAATGTCAAAAGCAACAGTTTCTTAAACCACACTGGCAAAACCGCACAAGGTTGGGGTTATGCCGTATTTGGTAAAGTTGTTGAAGGTCTTGATATTGTTGATGTAATCAAAGGCGTTCGCACTGGAAATCGTGGTTACCACGCCGATGTTCCATTAGAAAATGTCGTAATTGAATCTGCTAAAATTATTTCTGAGTAATCCCCCTAAATCCCCCTTTATAAAGGGGGACTTCCTGCTTGCGTAGCTCCCATAAAAAATGGGAACTCCTCCCTTTTTAAAGGGAGGCTGGGAGGGATTTTAAAAATAGGACCACAATGACCTACCTATTTATTTCAGATTTACACTTATCGCCCGATCACCCTCGACTGGTTCGAGGGTTTTTAGCTTTATTGACCGAATATCAACATAAAAATACCCAACTGTATATTTTGGGAGATTGGTTTAACGCTTGGATTGGTGACGATTACACCGCAACGTGGCTCGATGAAATAGTCAATGCTTTAAAAGCATTCACAGCCCAAGGTAATCAAGTCTACTTTCAAGTCGGTAATCGAGATTTCGCCTTAGGTCAAAAGTTTTTAGATCAATTCAACGGCATCTTACTGCCAGATGTTTATAACTTAGAAATAAATCATAAAAAATATCGCTTAGAACATGGCGATGCCTTATGTACAGACGACGTTTCTTACCAACGCTTTAGAAAAATCATTCGCAACCCAATGCTTTTGGGTCTACTAAAACGAACGCCTTTACGTTTTAGGCAGCAACTTGCCAATGGTTTCCGCAAAAAAAGTAGCGCAACCAAGCAACTGAAAAGCTATGACATTATGGATGTGAATGCGCAAACCGTAGCAGCTGCACTAGCTCAGGTCGATATTTTAATTCACGGTCATACCCATCGCCCTAAAATTCATCAGCTAGGGGCTAAACAGCGTATTGTATTGGGTGATTGGCGCGAAAAAAGCAGTGAAGCTATGATTTTTGTGATCACAGAGATGGAACAGACCCAATTGATTCGTTGGTCGATTCCAGTATAGTCTTGATCTTTGATTCAATCCTAACTTATTATATTCTTAAATAAATTAACTTACCTGTTTGATCAAACATGAAATATAACTTTCAAAAAGCTAATGCTATTTTTTTCATATTTTTATGTCTGATCTATCTCAGTGCATTTTTAAATATTGATCAAACTTTAAGTACTTTTGTATCAAAATTCTCAACCCTACTTATCCTTGTTACTTTACTGAGTCTTGCATTTATCATTTATGATGCCATCATAAAAATAAAGCTAAAAAAGAAACAGACTTTTGATTTTTCAGAAGAAAATAAATCACTGACCCTAAAAGTCAAATCATTAAGTCATGAAGAAAAGACTATATTATCGTTATATTTAAATGACAAAATACAGGAAAAAGCCCTACATCCTAATGACCACGCAGTTGCATGGCTAGAATCCATCAAATTTATTGTTCACACAGGCAAAATTGATGGACATAAAAAAATCTTTCGGATTGATCCAACACTAGTCAAATATCTACAGAAAAACCCTAATGCCTTATATTAGCTTAATTTTGTTATAATCATCTGCATAATCTTTTGGAAATTTCTTCATGGATTCTCTACATACTGCCAAAACGCGTTATACCACCAAAGCCTACGATGCCAATAAGAAAATACCCCAAGCACAATTTAATAAATTATTAGAAATTCTGCGTTTTAGCCCCTCTTCGGTCAATATTCAACCGTGGCATTTTCTCATTGCCGAATCAGATGCAGCCAAACAACGTATTGCTGCAGGTTTAACTGGCGCTTATGTCTATAATGCCGCCAAAGTGCTGAATTCTTCACATACACTGGTATTTTGCACCCGCACCGATATTAGCCCTGAATATTTAGAACAATTATTACAACAAGATGCACTCAGCGGGCGCTTTAAAGATGACAAAGCCAAACAAGCTCAGCGTGATACACGGCATGGCTATGTAGAATATTATCGCAATGAATTAAACAATCTAAATGCTTGGTTGGAAAATCAAACCTACCTTGCACTAGGGCAATTGCTGTTTGCTGCGGCTATGGAAGGCATTGATGCCACACCAATGGAAGGCTTTGATCGTAACAGCATCAATCAAGAATTTGGCTTAAGCGAGAAAAACCTAAAAGCTTCGGTTATTGTGGCTTTGGGCTATCGCAGTGAACATGATTTCAATGCGAATTTACCCAAATCTCGCCTGCCAGATGACGTTATTTTCACCCGTTTATAAATACATCCACAGGTGGTTATTAGGGAGTAATCCCTCCCTTTTACATCATCTTTACATCATCGCTTTTGCCAAACACAACACCGCAACAATGGCGCAAATTACACCAATCCACGTATAGGCTTTTAAGCGTTCCTTAAATAAAACCACGCCACTGAGCACACCTAACACCACCACCAATATATTCATGCCGGCAAACACGATGGCGGGTGAATCTTTAAAAATCATGTGTGCTTTGACGTATAAGGCAATATTGGCGAAGTTCAGCGCACCCAAAATCAAACCAGTAAAAATATTTTTAGGCTGCCAATTCGGCTGGGTAATGGCGAGATAAGCAATGGATAAAATAAAAGCAGCGATAAAGGTTAAATTGAGTGTAACGGCAAACTGTAACCCTAAGCTGCTGCTGTATTTGAGCAAAATATCAATAGCGGCATAACCTGCCCATACCAGAAATAAAAACAGTGCCGATTTCAAATCTAAACTTTTACTGCCTTTTTCGGTGACTTGCCCCAATATAATCACCATAATGGCAATGACACCCAACACCACACCAATCAGCTTGAGTTGGCTAAAGGCTTCATTAAACAGCACATAGGCGGCAAGCAAAGTCAGTATGACAGATAAACGCTGTGCAATTTCGCTCTTAAGAATGCCGGCATATTGTAATGATTTCGCCAAACATAGAAAAATACTAGGCAACAATACGGCAAGGGTTAAAATGAGCCACCACGCTGTATGCTGCCACGACACACGAGTAATGTCGGTTTTAAACCAGTAAAGGCATAACAGACTGGCACTTAAATAATTCCAAGCAATCATTTGTAAAACATCAAAGCCTTTGGCTTTTAGATATTTCAGTAAAATTGACACCAAAACGCTACAACCAGCCGCCGCAACAATGATTTCCATATTCTTCGCTTTTTTATAACTGCCAAAAAAAAGCCAGTCTATCGCTAGACTGGTTTTTTTAAAAGATGCTTTATCAATTAACGATTATTGTCGTCTTCTTGACCATCTTCAAATTTAGTTTCGCCGTCGAAGTTTTCTTGAACACCGAAGCCACCTTGACCACCAAAGCCGCCGCCTTGACCACCAAAGCCGCCTTGACCACCAAAGCCGCCTTGACCACCAAAGCCGCCTTGACCCCGAAGCCGCCAGCCGCCGCGCCGCCTTGTGCAGGGAAGCCGCCAGTTGCACCTTGAGCACCAGCTGGACGTGGGTTACGAGCAGGAACAACCGTAGAAATGGCATGCTTATAAACCATTTGACTAACAGTGTTCTTCAATAAAACTACATATTGATCGAAAGATTCAATATGCCCCTGTAATTTAATACCATTGACCAAGAAAATAGAAACTGGAATACGTTCTTTACGGAGAGAGTTTAAGAACGGATCTTGTAAAGTTTGACCTTTAGACATTGTTAACTCCAAAAAAAAATTTATATCAGCGCAAAAACTATCTTTATTTTTCAACTAAAAATTTTATAAAAAGACAGTTCGCGAATTTTGCGTTATCCAAAGAAGTTTCGCAAGTCTTCTTTCGCCTGCAACAGCGTGTCGTAAGTTTTAAAATCGTGTATTTGCTGCAAAGAACGTAACCAAGTGTATTGACGTTTGGCCAGTTGCCGTGTCGCAAATAGCGCTTTATGTTCCATTTCTTCTTTGTTTTTGTGACTTTTATCACTTTTTAATAAAAAATCTAAAGCTTGACGATAACCGACAGACCGCATAGACGGTAAATCATCATTCAAATCGTATTTTTCAATTAAGCCCTCCACTTCACTTAAAAAACCAATACTCCACATGGTGCGTAATCTTTGCTCTATGCGTTGATGTAATTCTAACCGATCTGGCATGAGGGCGTAATTATGAAATATGTAACGATAGGGTTGATTTTTCGGTTGTTGCGCTTGTAATTGCGTAATGGGCTGACCCGTTATTCGAAACACTTCTAAGGCGCGAATAATGCGTTGTTTATCTGATACTTTAAATTTCTGCCCTGCATCGCTATCTACCGCCGCCAACTCATCAAATACCGCTTGCCAGCCTTCGGCTTCCGCTTGCGCCATAATGGCATCACGTATGCTTTGGTCTGCATTAGGTAAATTATCCGCCAAACCCTCAAGTAAAGATTTAAAGTACAACATCGTACCGCCGACCAAAATCGGTGTTTTGCCACGCGCGTGCATATCGTCAATTATAGGACAAACATCTGCCACAAATTGCGCTGCCGAATACACGTCTAGCGGTGTAATAATATCAATTAAATGATGTGGATATTGTGCTTGCTCGGCTTTGGTCGGCTTGGCAGTGCCAATATCCATATCTTTATAGACCAAAGCGGAATCGACCGAAATCAACTCGAAATTGCCACACTCGTACAGTTCACATGCCAATGCGGTTTTACCACTTGCAGTCGGTCCCATTAAGTTAATTACCGGCAATTGATTTGACATGTAAAACTACTCTCCTCGAGCAAATAATTTATCGAGTTGCGGCAATGGAAAGGCACGCCAAGTCGGGCGACCATGATTACATTGGCTGGCAAATTCGGTTTGTTCCATCTGACGCAACAAGGCATTCATTTCAGATAAACTCAGTTGCCGATGCGCCCGCACCGCCCCATGACACGCCATACCAGCTAACAGTGCATCACGTTTTTGCAATAAGCCTCTGGCTTCGTCAGTCGGGTCTAGGTCGTGCAGCAATTCAGGAATTAAGGTTTGAAAATTGGCCTTATGCAAAATCGCGGGTACACCGCGCACAATGACTTGCTCATCGCCATAGACATCGACTTCCAAGCCTAAACGCTGCAATTGCGATTGTAATTCTTCAACCCGCATGGCTTGCATACGCGTAATCGACACCACTTTAGGAATCAACAGCTGTTGCGAGCGCCAAAATTCAGGTTTATCCCAGGCTGCTTTCATTTGTTGCAATAAAATGCGCTCATGTGCGGCGTGCATATCTACAATAATTAAGCCTTCGGTGTTTTGCGCCAAAATATAAATACCATGCAGTTGCGCAATGGCAATACCCAAAGGAAATTCATCGACTTGATGTTTAAATCCCTCTACATCTCCCTTTAATAAAGGGAGACTTTCTTCATCTTCACGCAAAGGCGCTAAATAACGCTTTAACGCATTATTGAGTTGTCCAGAACCGTTATACGGCGTTTGCTGCGATGCTGCGGAATGGTACTGAATGGCTTGCGGATTGCTTTGGTTAAATTGGGTCAATAACACTGTCGATACTGCCGATTGCGCATTGGGTTGAGGCTCAACCTCAACGGCTGCACGGTGTAAATGAAACTGCTGCTGATATTTTGGTTGCGGCAAATCCTTGGCATGATCGGTTGCCAGCGTATCCACTTTCATGGCTTGGGCTAAGTCTGCACTGGCGGTTTGAAATTGCGATAACGTGGCTTTGGCATAATGACGTACAAATTCATGCACTTCACGTTGATTCAAAAAGCGAATTTCATGTTTGGTTGGATGTACATTGACATCAATATTTTCCGGATCAACTTCTAAAAACAACAAATAAGATGAATGTTGATGACCATGCAAAATACCCTCATACGCCATACGCAGCGCATGAGAAATGGTTTTATCTTTCACGATACGACCATTCACATACACATACTGCAAATCGGCCTGCGCACGTGCATCGGAAGGATGTCCCAACCAACCGGACAAACGCATGTTAATGCTGTTGGTATCGATCCAATAGGCATTTTGAATGAACTGCTGACCCAGTAATTGTTGCACGCGCTGATAACGCAATTCACCACTATCGGCGACTGGCAAATTCAAACGAATATTGTCGTTATGCTCCAGTACAAAGCGAATATCGAAATGAGTTAATGCCAAACGACGGACGATTTCTTCAATATGTCCAAATTCTGTGCTTGGTTTTTTTAAAAATTTGCGCCGAGCGGGTACATTAAAAAATAAATCCTGCACTCGAATATGGGTGCCTTTTTGCGCTGCTACCGCTTGTAGTTGTTGATGATCGAACGCCGTACCATTGACTTCAATTTGATAACCCACGCCGTTTTCAGTTTGGCTACTAGTTAAAGTTAACCGTGAAACCGCAGCAATAGATGCCAAAGCCTCGCCGCGAAAACCCAAACTGACAATTGCCTGTAAATCATCCGCAGTTTGGATTTTGCTGGTGGCATGACGCATCAGCGCTAAGGGTAAATCTTCGGCATGAATCCCCTGACCATTGTCAATGATTTCAATGAGCGTAGAACCACCTTGCGCCACTCGAATAATTAATTCACTTGCCCCGGCATCAATCGAGTTTTCTAATAATTCTTTAACCACCGATGATGGACGTTCAATCACTTCACCTGCTGCAATTTGGTTGGCTAAAGCAGCGTTGAGCGTATGAATACGACGACTTGAATCATGCGCCATGCAATTGTTCCTGCAAAGTTTGATATAGGGCTTCAGAATTGACTGTTACCGTTGCCAAGCGCGTCAATTCATCCTCTGATTTTTGTATATCAATAATGACATCGGCGCTTGGAATTTCATCGCCACCTTTGGATGGCCATTCAAATAAAAATAACGCATTTGGCGTTTCTAAATAATCACGAATGCCCATCAGTTCTAATTCATAAGGGTCATCGACACGATAAAGATCGAAGTGGAAAATTTCTTGATTATTGATCGTGTAAGGTTCGACTAGCGTATAAGTCGGGCTTTTCACCGTGCCTTGATGCCCCAGACTTTGCAAAAAATAACGGCTAAATGTAGTCTTTCCTGCGCCTAAATCGCCAATTAAATATATCACGCCTGTCTGCACCTGCTGCGATAGCACTTGTGCAAAATGTTGCGTGTCTTGTTCATTGTTTAGAATCAATTTCACAGAATATGACATGGCAAATAGAATAAAATTGCAATGCTAGCTATGATAACATTGCTATGCTTTTAAGCCTAATCCATAGAAAGAAGTTGATTCTTTTTAAACGCTAAAGGTCTCATAATATGACACTACAAAATCGAGTCGACCCGTGGGGACAGTTAAACTCTCATCCGTCTAAAAGTGCGACGTTGATGGGCAATCGTGGTGGCAAATTGCACAACTCAGATAAGAAAATTATTCGACAGTACGAGAACTCCTCTTGGATTACTTGCAACATTTCCCACAAAAACATTAAAAGAGAAGTATTTGGCAACTCATATTCTGAATTGTTTTTTTTAGATGAAGCGACTGCCTTTGCTGCCGGTCATCGACCTTGCTGGCAATGTCAAACTGAACGTCACAATCAGTTTAAACAAGTCTGGATAGATAAACTTAATGCAGGAATCAAACTTTCTGTAAAAGTAATCGATAAAAAAATTCATCAAGATCGCTTAACTTTAGACAAAAACAAGAAAACATTTGAAGACAAACTATGTGCTTTACCTGTGGGAACTTTTTTTGAATATGAGTCAAAAGCTATCGTTATTTTTAATCAAAATCATTATTTGGTTTGGTCGTTTGATGGATATACAAATCGCATCGAATTATCACCAGATTTAGATGTCAAAGTACTAACACCCCGATCTCTGGTTCAAATATTCAGCGAAGGATTTACACCTTTTTTTCATTCTTCTGCTCATTAGTATGAAAATTTCGCCTTCTGACAACTTTACCCCACCACTTATACAAGGCGTCAGCGCCAGTAAAGTTTTTTTACCCTATCAAACTGCAAGTAACACGATTTTTGAATATCTATGTCAGCATTTCCCGCATATTCAGGCCAGTGAATGGCAACAGCGTTTTACAGATCGGCTGATTTATGCCGCCGATGGTACAATCGTACAACTCAATAATCCCTATACACCCAATACACATATTTTTTATTATCGGTTTTTAAAACACGAAGTACATGTGCCATTTCAACATGAAATTTTATTTGAAAATAATGATTTATTGGTGGTGGATAAACCACATTTTTTAACCATGAACCCGACGGGACAATATGTGCAAGAAACCTTGTTGGTGCGTTTAAAAAATCAAACTAGCTATGCAGATTTAACCCCGATTCATCGGCTAGACCGTGAAACAGCAGGTGTGGTTTTATTCAGTAAAAGACCTGAGTCACGCGGTATCTATCAACAGCTTTTTGCAGATCGAAAAGTACAAAAAATCTACCATGCTATAGCAGGGTATAAACCTGAACTGAGTTTTCCACAAACACTGCAATTACATTTAGAAAAAGGGCAGCCGTTTTACACCATGCGCACTGCCCCAAACAAAGCTAGCAATTCTGAAACTTATATCGAACTACTTGAGCATAATTTCCAATGGGCAAAATACCAACTTAAACCGCACACGGGTAAGCAACATCAGCTGCGGGTGCATTTAAATTTCTTAGGCATTCCAATTTTAAACGATGCGTTTTATCCCACAGTAGCACACAAAGCCGATCATGACTTTAATCAGCCTTTGCAATTGCTTGCCAAGCACATTCTGTTCATAGACCCAATATTAAACAGCACCATGCAGTTTAGTTCCAAGCGCGAACTCACACTGCAAACACAACGTAATGACAAATAATCTATTATTTACTTGCAAAAATATTGAAATTACATTGCAATGGTTTAAAATACAAAACGATAACTAAAATTATTGGTCTTATTGGGTATGCGAAAAACAGAAGTCTATCAGGTTCGGCTTGATTCACAGGAAAAAAAACAAGCCTTTGCTGTGTTTAAACAACTAGGTATATCCCCTGCTCAAGCTGTGCGCCTGTTCTTTAAACAAGTGGTGCTGACCAAGTCGATTCCCTTTGCTATTGAAAATCAAAATATCAACATGGAGCAATTGCTGAAACTGCGCAAGTCTAAAGCTGCTGCCAGTAATGAACACCCATCGAACTTAGATATAGAAGACGATCACGAAGATTTATTTGAAGAACTCAATGCGCTGTTGGGTGAAAGTGACAAAACTTAACAATGTTGCATTTATAAACAAGTTTTTATTTTTTAAGCTCAATTTTTTTCGATATTCTGTCAGTCCAAATAAAATTATAACAGTATGGATGAACAGGAATGATTGTAAAGCGCGCCAGAAAAGAAGAATTACATCAACTTGCTGTTTTGTTTGACGAATACCGCCAATCCTACGGTGCTTCATCGCAGCTTGAGCAATCCTATCAATTTTTACAACAGCTTTTTGATAACCAAGACAGTGTCATTTTTCTACAAATGAAAGATGATGTGTTTACTGGTTTTGTTTTGCTTTATCGAGCATTTTCTACTGTGTCTTGTGAAACCTATTATATTTTAGATGATGTGTATGTTACCCCAGCCTACCGCAAACAAGGTTCTGCCAAACAATTGATTGATACCGCCATTCTTTTTGCACGGCAGGAAAATGCGCAGCGCATTAGCCTAGAAACACAGCGCAATAATTATCAATCACAGCGCTTGTACGAGCAAATGGGCTTTATTCGTGATGATGAATTTAAGACCTTTCATTGTTTTTTGAAATAAAATCTAACTATTTCAAACAACCAGTTTAAACGGTTTGTTGAAATACAACCTTCAACATTTGAAGAAATGCTTAAGATATTGAGGTCGATCAAAAATGTGCATAATAGGACCTCCACTGACACCAAGATTTTAGCATAACTTTTCTTTTAATCGCTCATAGGGTGTTTTGCCATTCATGGCTGCATGAGGTCGGGCATAATTGTAAAATGCCTCCCATTCGGCCAGCTTAGCTTTTAAATCCACATCATCGGTGTAGTCTAATAGCTGGTAGAACTCCATTTTATCCGTCTTATGAGATCGTTCGACCTTACCGTTATGTTTAGGTGTTCGGGGTTTAATATAGCGATGATGAACGGCAAGATCATTCAGATGCCAATGGAATTTAGACTGAAACTCATGACAGTTGTCAGTCTGAATGGTATGAATACGGAAAGGAAATTTGTCGATCACATAATTGACGAAATCAATAGCATTGGCTTGATTATGTTTCTCATAAATCTTTAAAGCCCTAATTCTAGTTGCATCATCAATAGCGGTATATTGATATCGTTTGACTTGTTTTCCATTTTGATCTTTAAAAAAGAGAAACTTTACATCAACTTGAACGTGATGCCCTGGTACTTGTTTTTCATAACGTTGAGGAATAGGAATAGAACGTTTACGCTGATTTTGGGGTAATCGATTCATACCATGCCGTTTTAAAACATGGTATACCCC